>DASUAS010000194.1:0-5385 GCA_035763625.1 Acidimicrobiia bacterium | reverse complement strand
GCCGCTCGACGTGCGCGGCACCGCGTTCCAGCTGCGCGTGTGGCAGGAGCTCCAGCGCATCCCACGCGGCGAGACCCGCAGCTACGGCGAGGTCGCCACCGCGGTCGGCGTGCCCGGCGGCGCGCGGGCGGTGGGAGGCGCGTGCGGCAGCAACCCGGTGTCGGTGGTCGTGCCCTGCCACCGGGTGGTGACGGCGAACGGAGGGTTGGGCGGCTACGCCTGGGGCCTCGAGGTGAAGGAAGCGCTGCTCGAGCGCGAGGGCGCCCGGCCCTGACCCTCAGTCGATCTCGCGCACGACGCCGGTCTCGACCTCGTACACGAACCCGCGGATGCGGTCGCGGTGCAGCAGCAGTGACGACGCCCGCAGCCGAGCCACCGACGCGCGCACGCTCGTCTCGAGGTCGGTGAACGCACCGAAGCGCACGTTGGCGTTGGGTGGCGTGCCCGCGGCGGCCTCGATGCGCAGCGCAAGCGCGTTCTCGTCGAGGCCGTGCATGCCGCAGCGGGTGTGCTGCACCACCATCACCTCGCGGGTGCCGAGCGCGTGCTGCGAGATCGCGAGCGACCGCACGACGTCGTCGGTCACCAGCCCACCGGCGTTGCGCAGCACGTGCGCGTCACCAGGGACCAGGCCGAGAGCGAGGGCGGGGTCGATGCGGGCGTCCATGCAGGTGACCAGCACCACCGGCCGCGCCGGCCGAGCCTCCAGACCGCCATGGTCGAAGCCGGCGACATAACGCTCGTTGTTCTCCAGCAGCTCGTCGGTGTCGGACATGGTCGCAGTCTCGCGCCGAGCGTTCTCCGACCTCGGACCCGAGGGTTGACACAGCGGTTGCGCGGGCGCATCGTGGATGGCCGGTGTCGCCGTCGTCGTGACGAGAGGAGGCGACGCTCGCGTTTGGCTCGTGGTCGCGTACACGCGGACCACCCGACTTCGGCGCGCCGACCGACCGGGCAGGGGCCCGGCAGGACTCGGTGGCCGCGCGCCACCGTTCCGAGGAAGGGGACGAGCGATGTCTTCTCTGGTACAGACCACGGTGACCAAGGCGCGGCCCGGTCGTCGGCACGATGCCGTCGCGCTGGGCATCGAGGCGGCGAAGCTGCTCGAGCGCCACGGTGCGGCCGACAGCCGGTTGCTCGCCGCCGACGTGGCGGGCGAGCAGACCGGCACGCACGTGTTCTCGACCGAGTTCGAGAGCGGAGAGGTGTGGGGCGAGTTCAACGACTCGCTCGCGGCCGATGCCGAGCTCGAGGCGTTGATGAACCGAGTGGAGGGCACCGACAGCCCGGTCGACATGGTGAGCATGAGCCTCGCCAACGACATCCCGCTCGGGCGCGACGGTCCCGACGACCGCGGTGGGGTGGTGGAGGCGTACATCTCGCGCGTGGTGCCGGGTCGCTTCGATGGCGCACTCGAGCTGGCGACGACGGTGTTCGACTTCGTCGAGGCGCACGGCGCCTCCGCGTGTCGACTCATGCAGCTCACGAGCGCGGGGATGCTGACCGACTGCCTCGTCGCGACGTGGGAGCTCGAGAACATGAAGGCGCTCGGGCGCCTGGGCGATGCGTACGGCGCGGCGCCCGAGGGACACCACATCCTCGAGGTGCTCAGCGGTGCGAACGGACCGGTCACGACGGTCACGAGCGGCATCTACCGCGTGATCCCGCTGTGAGCCACGCGGCGTCGGTGGGTGCCTGCCGCCGCACCCACCGGCGCCGGCGGGCACAATGGCCGCATGACGACGCAACCGATCGCCACCCGCGATCCCGGCGCCCGGCTCGCGGCCACCCGGGTGAAGCTGGGTGAGTTCGAGTACGAGATCGGCCCCCTCGGGCATCTGGCGGCGGAGCGGGAACGGCTCGAGTCGCTGTCGTGGCGCGCGTTCGACGCGCAGCCGCTGTCGGCCACCATCGGCGCGGAGATCAGCGGCGTGCGCCTCGGGGACGACCTCCCCGACGCCACCATCGCCGAGCTGCGCCAGGCGCTGCTCGACCACAAGGTCCTCTGCTTCCGCGACCAGCCGATCACCGCCGCGCAGCACGTTGCGTTCGCGCGCCGCTTCGGTGATCTCGAGGTGCACCCCTTCATCCCTTCCAACGGCGAGTTCCCCGAGCTGGTGCGGTTCGCCAAGTCGGCCGATGTGGGCGGCTACGAGAACGGCTGGCACAGCGACGTGAGCTGGCGTGCGGTTCCGTCGATGGCCGCGGTGCTGCACGCGATCGCGGTGCCGCCCACCGGAGGCGACACGCTCTTCGCCGACATGTACGCCGCGTACGAGGGCCTCGACGACGAGTTGCAGGCCCGCATCGACGGTCTCGTCGCGGTGCACGACCACGTGTCGTCGTTCGGCCACCAGGTGCCGCCCGAGCAGCGCGCCGCGATCCGCGAGCAGTTCCCGCCCGTCGAGCATCCGGTGGTGCGCACGCACCCCGAGACCGGGCGCAAGCTCGTCTACGTGAACCGCTTCTTCACCAGCCACGTGCTCGGGCTCGACGCCGACGAGAGCCGGGCGCTCATCGAGCAGCTCAGCCGCCGCGCCGACGTCATCGAGTACCAGTGCCGCATCCGTTGGACGCCCGACACCGTGGTGATGTGGGACAACCGGGCGGTGCAGCACTACGCGTGCAGCGACTACTGGCCGTCGGTGCGGGTGATGGAAAGGGCGAGCATCGTGGGCGACGCCCCCGTCTGAGCCACGATGCGCAGGTGCACGGTGCTGGCCGCGCTCGCGGTGTTGGTGGTCGCGGGTGCGTGCTCGTCAGGTGACGACCACGCCGCCACGACCGGCACCACCACCACGCGCGCGACCGCGCGCGCGACGACCACGACCGGCGCCGCCCGCACCGCCTCGGTCGGCGACCTCGTGCTCGACCCGGAGCACGACTACGGCGACCGCTACGCGGACGGCATCCTCCCGGTGGGCGACGGGAAGTACCGCACCGACGGGCCCGAGTCGGGATCGGTCTACCTGTGCCGCCCGCCGGGGGGAGGCGGTGGCGCCCAGGCCCGCGGACCGTGGTTCAGCGCCGACGGCACGACCTACGACGTCAACAAGAAGGTCGCGGTCGCAGGCGAGGTGCAGTGGGACGCGAGCTTCTCGATGTTGGTGGCCGACGGCACCCGCTCGATCGTCACCAACGATCTCCCCCGCGACCACACCACCGGCCAGTTCCCGGTGCAGCCCGACGATCCCGCGTACCAGTACGACCGCAATCCGAACCACATCGCGCCGCAGTCGCTCACCTACGACCTGAACGCGAACCCGGAGTTCAGCGAGCAGCCGAGCTGCGTGAGCGGTGAGAGCGGCGTGATGGAGACCGGCGTGGCGCTGTTCGACGCGTTCGACGCCGGTGGCCGCGACGCCGGCGCGTGGGAGGTGCAGGATGGCTGCAACGGTCACCCGCAGATGACGAGCGAGTACCACTACCACACGCTCAGCTCGTGCATCCGCGACACCAGCGTGCACACCGTGCTCGGCTATGCGCTCGACGGCTTCCCGATCACCGGCCCGAAGCTCGGTCCGCACGACATCCTCACCACCGCGGATCTCGACGAGTGCCACGGCATCACCAGCACGGTGATGCTCGACGGCAAGCCCGTCACCACGTACCACTACGTGATGACGCAGGACTTCCCGTACTCGGTCAGCTGCTTCCGCTCGACGCCGGTGCAGCCGCCCCGCCCCGGCTGATCCCTGCACGCGATGTCACGCTCGACGGCGGTGGCGGGACGTGCGGGAAGAGCTCGGAGAACGCACCGACCGCGATGCGTTCGCGCGTCGTGTCGTCGACGTCGTCGAGGAGCGCGTGCAGCGTCTCCTGGCTGTGGCCGAACGTGCCCTCGAGGTGCGGGTAGTCGCTTCCCCAGCACACGTTCTGCCAGCCCATCGCCCACAGCGCGGCGGGGGCCGAGCGGTCGTGCTGGAACGACGCGTACACGTGCTCGTACAGGTACTCGCTGGGCATGCGCGCGAGCGCGGGACGCACGGCCGACGAGTGCTGCCGGTACGCCTCGTCGAGGCGGTCGGCGAGGAACGGTCCCCACGTCGCGCCGCCCTCGGACACCATCACCCGCAGCGCGGGATGGCGGTCGAACACCCCCGACGCGATCAGCTTGGTGACCGCGCGTTGACCGCCGTAGGTCGTCTCGACGTAGTTGAGCAGCGCGCCGCCCGGACCGCGGTAGTAGCCACCGTGGGTGACGGTGGCGTCGTGCGGCTCGGTGCCGATGTGGAAGCAGCACACGAGACCCGCGTCGGCGAGGGCCGTCCACACCGGCTCCCACCGCTCATGGTGCCAGTCCTCCTCGGTGGGCGGCGCGACCGACAGGTAGGCGGCGTGGAACCCGCGGTCGGCGGCGCGCTCGATCTCGGCGACCGCGGTCTCGGTGCTCAGCAGCGGGATCGTCGCGGTGCACACGTAGCGGGACGAGAACTCCTGGAACCCGATGGCCCACTCGTTGATCGCCCGGCATCCGGCGGCGAGCAGCTCCGGATCGTGGACCGACGCCATCCAGATCCCGATCGACGGGTACACGAGCTCCGCCCACACGCCCTCGGCGTCGAGGTCGAGGAGGCGCAGGCGCATGTCGTTCGCCCCCGGCGCTCGCTCCATGACGGTGTTCCCGTCGGCGTCGACCATCGACCGGCCGCGCGGGAACCGGCGGCGGAACGACTGCCCGTCGACGTGGATCGTCTCCCACTGTCCGTCGTCGTCGACGACGCTGCGCGGCATGCGCTCGGCGACGTCCGCCGGCAGCGACGAGGCGAACAGGTCGGCGGGTTCGACGAGGTGCGAGTCACCCGAGTTGGCCCAGAGCGTGTCCACTCCCGATGTCGTAGCACGATCCCACCCCCTCCCGGACACGGCTCCCCGTGACGCCGGTGCGGAGCGGTTGCGGTACGGCGGCCGGTCTGTGGCTTTCGTCGGGTCCGCGCCCCGTGCGGCGTCCGGAGGGAGAATGGCGTCGCCGTCACCTGACGGCCACACGAGGAGGTTTGCCATGACCGAATCAACGAGACGTGGCGGCACCGGCTGGATCATCTTCGCGGGGATCGTGATGATCATCGCCGGGGCCAACATGTTCATCAACGGGCTCTGGGCGCTGAACGCGAGCAGCGCGGTCGTCGCCCGGTTCAAGGACACGCTGCTGTTCAGCGACACCAACCTCGACACGTGGGGCTGGATCTACGTCATCGTCGGAGGCATCGTGCTGCTGGCCGGCATCTTCGTCTTCGTCCGTTCGCGCTGGGCGGTGATGGTCGGCATCGTCGCCGCCACGGTCCAGGCGATCTTCGCGTTCTTCTGGCTCTTCTCGCCGCAGTGGCAGGGCGCGCTGATCATCATCGTGATCGACATGCTCGTGCTGCACGCGCTGGTCTCCTA
>DASUAS010000193.1:0-11485 GCA_035763625.1 Acidimicrobiia bacterium | reverse complement strand
CGTCCATGGCGGTCTGATGCGCCGAGAGGATCGCTTCGACCAGGCCCTGTCGCGTACCGAAGTGGTAGTGGAGGGCCGACCGGTTCTTCTGCCCCGCGAGGGCGTTGATCTCGCGCAGCCGCACCTGGTGGATCCCACGCTCGGCGAAGAGCTGCTCACCGGCTCGGACGAGCTGCGCTCTCGTGGCGTCGGGGCTGCGCGCCCGCTCGGGTGCCCGGGTCATGCGCGTGTGTTGGCTACGCGATCGAGCGCGCGGATCGCGCCCCGACGTGGCGACCGGCCCGGTAGCCGAACACCAAGGCGTTCCCGAGGGTGCCGCCCCCACTCGGATAGGCCCACCCGAACACGTTGGCCGCGGTGTTGCCGGCGGCGTAGAGCCCGTCGACCACCCCGCCACCGCGGCGGAGGACACGTCCGTCGGCGTCGATCTGCGGCCCGCCGTTGGTGCCGAGCGTGCCCGGATACATCTCGACCGCGTAGAAGGGAGCCTGCTCGATCGGCGCGACCTGTCCCGGTGACATCAGACCGCGCTCGTTGCGTCGGAAGTCGGGGTCCAAGCCCTCGCGCGCGTGCTCGTTGTAACGCGCCACGGTGGCTTCGAGCGCCGCGGGTTCGACCCCGATCTGCTCGGCGAGCTCGGCGATGGTGTCGGCGCGATGCACCCAGTCGGGCTCGGGGCCGCCCGGCTCCATCGACAGGATGCGTTGGCCGTCGCGCACGGTGCGGTCGAAGACGAGGAACGCGGGGGCGGCGTTGGGGAACTCGATCGCGTCGGGGTCGTAGACGCCGAACGCCTTGGGGAAGTCGTTGTAGGGCAGCGCCTCGTTGGCGAAGCGCCTGCCCTTGCCGTTGACGACGATCGACGCCGGCGCGCCGCGCCCCCACTCGAACTGCGGGACCAACTCGCCGTCGCGCGAGATCTCGGGATCGAACATCACCGGCGTGCCCCAGTAGGAGTTGAGGTTGGTGAGGTGCGCGCCGACGTCCGCCGCCATGGTCAGACCGTCGCCGACGTTGTTGGGAGGAGAGAGCGGCTTGACGTCGTAGCCGATGTGGGCGCGTACCAGTTCGGGGTTCCACTCGAAGCCGCCACACGCCAGGACGACACCCTTGCGAGCACCCACCCGCACCGTCTGGCCGCCACGGTCCACGACGAGCCCGACGACGGCGCCGCGCTCGTCGGTGACGAGCTCGCGCGCCGGTGCCTCCATCCAGGTTTCGACGCCACGCTCGAGCAGTCCCTTGAACAACCGGGCGACGAGCGCCGCGCCCTTCGGGCGGATGTCCTCACGCTCCCTCCGCTCGAGCTCGGCGGCGAGCTCGGGGGTGGGCGGCAGCAGGTCCTCGGTGAGCGTCGTCGCCTTGCCGAGCGACATGAGCGTCCCCCGGCTCACCAGCCGATCGGCCCAGTCGGGCAGCTCGGTGCGCACCGGGTACGGATCGGCTTCGACGCAGCGCGCCGGCACCGCGCGCTGCCCCGGAAGGCCCCACGGCCAGTAGTAGTCGGGCAGCGGCGAGATGTGCGTGGAGAGCGGGGTGTGGTCCTCGAGGTAGCGGAGCACCTCGGGGGCCGTGTCGACGAACACCTCGAGCTGGTCGGGATCGGGTTCGCTCCCGGCGGCCACCCGGCGGATGTACGCCAACGCGTCGCCGCGGCTGTCGTCGATGCCGGCTTCGGCCATCTTGTGGTTGCCGGGCAGCCAGACGCCGCCTCCGGACACCGCGGTCGTGCCGCCCAGCATGTCGGCCTTCTCGACGACGAGCACCTCGGCACCCTGATCGTGCGCGAGGGTCGCCGCGGTCAGCGCCGCACCACCCGAACCGACGATCACGACGTCGACGATCTGGTCCCATTCCGTGGCCATCGGTACCTCTCAGTTCAGCGGGCGAAGGTGATGTCGACCTGGACGGAGTCCTTCACGTCGGTCGAGCTCGCGTTGTTGACGACGATGAAGCAGCCCTGGTGGGTGGCATCGCAGGCGCTCGTGCCGATCGGCCCCTCGACGATCTCGAGCTGCAGCGACCCCTCACCCGTGGGATCTGGGTGGAGGATCGCCGCCTTCGAGTAGTCGCACTCGTTGCTCTTGGACATGTCACGGTTCGAGCCGTTGCACTGGAGGACGTTCACGACCTTGCCCGGCGTGTAGCCGCTCCACGCGACGGTGACCATCTGGCCGCCTCGGAGGTTCTTGCGCGGCGTGACGGTCGCCTTCAGGTGCAACGTCGGCGTCGTGATCGTCGGGACGGTGGCGGTCGAGCCCTTGGCCGCGACGAACTTCATCGTGCTGGTCCCGGCGGTGTGGTCGTCGGGCAGACGCCCGCGGGCGGCGGCGTCACCGCGGAGGTAGCCGTCGAAGAAGTCGGTGGTGGCGTCGTACACGACCGGCGACGCCGACGAACCGTGGTCGCCGCCGGTGACCGACAGGAGGCCCTTCGGGCCGCGGGCGCCGTTGAACCCGGTGATCGCGGCGCTGTAGGGCACGAGATCGTCGTTGGTGCCGTGCACGAACAGCACCGGGGGCAGATGCGCGAGGTCGTACTTGCCCTCGGGGAACTTCTGGGCGGTGCCGGCGAGGATGGCGGCGGCGTCGATGCGCTTGTCGCGCAGCGCGGTGTTGCCGACGAGCCCGTAGGTGGTGATGCCGCCGTTCGAGTGACCGGCCGCACCGATGTGCTGCGCGTCGACGAGACCGGACACCGGCGTGCCCTTGGCGCGCGCGTCGTCGAGCACCGACGTGATGACGAAGCTCATGTCCTTCGGCTGGTTGACGACGTCGCCGGCGATCGGGCCGCAGGGCGACGTGGCGCTGCTGAGCGGGAACGTGGGCGCGGCGACGACGTACCCGGCCGACGCCCAGTGCGCGAGCAGGCCCTGGTACGCGCCCGGCGTGGCGCTGAACCCGTGCGCGAACACGATGAGCGGGTACGGGCCTCCGGCCGTCGCCGGTGCCGCGTCGGCCTGCGGGTCACCCGTCGGCGTTCCTGCGGCCGCGGGGTAGTACACCGTCGTGACCAGCGTGCGCGAGGGAAGCGCCGCGCAGCTGCCATTGGCGGCGGTGGGTCGGCTCTGGTCGACGAAGGTCAGCGTCGTGACGCCGACCGGCGACGGCGTCTGGGCCGCGTCGGCGGGGACGGCCGCCGCGCCGAACCCGCTGCACGACGCGGCGATCGCGGCGCACGCGGCCGCCACCATCGCTCGTCGCCGACGCCCCGCTCGCGACCTCGTGAGCCCCATGGGCAGCACCCTCCCCGCATGGCACGCCGTCGACCCGGGAGGGTAATCAGGTTGATTGAAGCGCGCAAGGCGCCCTCGTCACGTCGTCGCGACGATGAAGTCCTCGCCGGTCGAGGGTCGGAGTCCGTCGGTGCGATGGGCGAAGTCCGACCGTCGGGATCGCGTACGACCATCTGCTGCGTCCCACAGTGCGTCGCCTCGGACGGCGTGATCACGCCCGCCCTCCGCCGCGAGCCAGCTCGGCCGCCACGACGGCGAGGTTGCGGTTCCACTCCGGCTTCGGTGTCGGCGGAAGCGTCATCGCCCACAGCGGCAGGCAGAACCCGATCATCTGGGTGTCCCCCACCGGCCGCCCGTAGAACCAGAGGTGGAAGTGCGAGCCGCCGTCGCCCCACCGGTTCACGTGCACGCGACCGATCCCGCCGACGGCCGGAGCGGCGGCGTCACCCGCCAGCGGTCGTCGACCCAGAGGTACTCCGCGTCCGGTGCCGCGCACGCGCGACACGGTGAGCCACCCGGCTCGCCGTCCCGCGGATGGTCTTCGGCCCGCCGCGGCTGCACCTCGCGCACCTGCAGATCCCCGACGAACGGGAAGATCGGCCAGCTGACGAAGTCGGGCAGGGGGAGCGGGTCCGGCGTCGCCATCGCGCGGCTTACTCGTCGGCCGCGATCGCGGCGCTGCACTGCTCGCATGCGCCGTCGGCGATGCCGAAGGACTCCCAGACGTGCATCGGGAACACGTACAGGCCCTCGATCGAGAGGCCGCACATCGTGTGCTCGCTCCCCGCGTGCACCGCGTGCACGACGCCCCTCGGCCTCGGCACGTGGGTGATGCTCTCACCGATGCCACGCGAGTGCGGCGGTGCGTCGGTGTCAGTGGCGTAGACCTGGTAGCTCATGCGCGGATCGTACGACGACGCGTGCGCGTCAATCACCGAAGAGCACGTCGTGGCCCTGGGTGATGAGCTCGACCGCCTGGCGGCGCGGCAACGAGCCCAACCGCGACGGACCGGCCCCATCCGGCACGCCGACCTGCCACGTGGGACCCTCGCCCAGGTGCGCGAGCCCCTCGCGCGCCACGTCGGCGGGATCGGCGAGCTCGGCCATCTGCGCCAGGTCGTCGACGGTGACACCGAACTTCTCGAGGCTGGCGCGCAGCGCGGGCGTGTCGGTCGCCCCGACGACCAGTGACAGCACGTCGACGTCGTCGCGTCGCAACTCGGCCCAGAGTCCTTCACCGAAGACGAGGTCGAACGCCTTGGTGCCGCCGTACGTCGTGAGCCGACCGCCACCGGCCCACGCCGCCCCCGACGTGACCAGCAGGATCCCGCCGCGCCGACGGGCCACCATGTCCGCCCCGTAGTGGTGTGACGCCAGCAACGGCACCACGCAGTTGCGCCGCACCATCCCGTGCCACTCCTCCGCGGGCGCGTCGAGGAAGTAGGTGTTGAGCGAGTCGGCACCGGCGTTGTACACGAACAGGCCGATCTCGAGCCCGTCGGTCGCGGCGAAGAGGTCGGCCTCGGCGCCGGGCAACGCGAGGTCGATGCCCGCGACCCGGGTGTCGACCCCGTGGTCGGCGCGCAGCTCCGCCGCCAGGGCCTCGAGCGCGTCGACGCGGCGCGACACGAGGACGACGTTCACGCCCTCGGCCGCGAGCTGGCGGCAGAACTCGGCGCCGATGCCAACGGACGCGCCGGCGACGACGGACCACGGCCCGTATCGGTCGGCGAACTCGGTCATGCGGCGCTCCTCCGTCTCCCCCGAACTGACGTCGAATTCGTGCGCGGGCCCGCGGGAGCTCGACGTCGGAACAGTGTGGTGGGCTGGCGGGCCGGAGCGTAGGTTGCGCCCATGACCGAGGCCAGCGGACGGGTGTTGCCCGAGCTCACCGAGCTCAACGAGTTCTTCTGGAAGTCGGGCGAAGACGCCACGTTGCGCTTCCAGCGCTGCTCGGAGTGCGGCGAGCTGCGTCACCCGCCGAGCGCGGTGTGCCCGTACTGCCGCTCGTCGGAGTGGGTGCCCGCGCCGGTGTCGGGACGGGCGGTCGTGGCGGGATTCACCGACAACGAGCAGATGTGGATCCCGTCGTTCCCTCCGCCGTACGTGATCGCGATCGTCGCCATCGAGGAGGACGACCGCATCCGCCTCACCACCAACCTGGTGAACGTGCCGGCCGACGACGTGTTCGTCGGCATGAAGGTGCAGGTGACGTTCGAGCACACCGACGACGTGTGGGTCCCGCTCTTCGAGCCCACCGGCGAAACCGACAAAGGGCCCTTCCCAGCCGAGGACCCGAAGAGCCACGTCGCCCGCCCGATGCCGAAGGCGGGCGACAAGTTCGAGGACGAGGTCGCGGTCACCGGCATCGGGATCTCGCGCATCGGACGGCGGCTGATGCTCGATCCCGTCGTGCTCGCGGTCGAAGCCGCGGAGCAGGCGATCGCCGACGCCGGCCTCACCGTCGACGACATCGACGGCCTCTCCACCTATCCCGGCGGCTCGCTCGGCGGCGGCATGACCGAAGGCGGCATCACCGCGGTCGAGGAGGTGCTGCGCGTGCGTCCGTCGTGGATCAACGGCGGGTTGGAGACGCCCGGCCAGGGCGGCGCGGTGATCGCGGCGATGCTCGCGGTCGCCGGTGGTCTCTGCACGCACGTGCTCTGCTTCCGCACCGTGTGGGAGGCGACGTACGCGGCGAAGCAGCGCGCGGCGATGAGCGGCGCGCCGGGCAGCGCGAGCGCGATCGTCCCGATGGGTTCGAACCGCATCGGTGGCGACATGCAGTGGCGGGTGCCGTTCGGCGCGTCGTCGGCCGCGAACTGGATCGCGATGAACGCGTCGGCGCACTTCGACCGCTACGGGACGACGCGCGAGACCCTCGCTGCCATCGCGCTCAACAACCGCGCCAACGCGGCGCTGAACCCCTGGGCGATCTACCGCGAGCCGCTCACCATGGACGACTACATGAACGCGCGGATGATCAGCTCACCCTTCGGCCTGTTCGACTGCGACGTGCCCTGCGACGGCTCGGTCGCCGTGATCGTCTCCCGCAAGGACGTCGCCGCCGACCTCCGCCAGCCGCCCATCCACGTGGAAGCCGTCGGCACGCAGATCACCGAGCGCATGAGCTGGGACCAGGGGACGCTCGACCACGAGCCGCTCGTCACCGGACCGGCCGCCCACCTCTGGACCCGCACCGACCTGCGGCCCGCCGACATCGACATGGCGCAGCTCTACGACGGCTTCACCTTCAACTGCCTGTCGTGGATCGAAGCGCTCGGCTTCTGCGGCAAGGGCGAGGCGAAGGACTTCCTCGCCGGCGGCACCAACATCGCCCGCGACGGCGTGCTCCCGCTCAACACCCACGGCGGTCAGCTCTCCTCCGGGCGCCTGCACGGCTACGGCTTCATCCACGAGGCCGTCACCCAGCTGCGCGGCCAGGCGGGCGAGCGTCAGGTCGCCCACGCGGAGACCGCGGTCGCCACGACCGGTGGCGGCGCACCCGGCGGCGCGTTCCTCTTCACCACCGCCCGCTGA
This sequence comes from Acidimicrobiia bacterium, assembly GCA_035763625.1. Classification (GTDB taxonomy): domain Bacteria; phylum Actinomycetota; class Acidimicrobiia; order IMCC26256; family DASPTH01; genus DASUAS01. Next base: position 4,710 of record DASUAS010000193.1, on the reverse strand, counting down.
GCGCGGTCACAGGCATTCCTCACAGGATCCCGGCGCGCAGCCGGGCCAGCTCGTCGAGGTGCTGACGGCTGAGCCGCGTCAGCTTGGCCGCGCCGCTCCGGGTGATGTGGAGACGCACGACGCGGTGATCGTCGCGGTCGCGCTCGCGCCGCAGCAGTCCCGACGCCTCCGCGCGATCGACGAGCTCGGTGGCGGTGTGGTGGCGCAGGAGCAGCGCGTCGGCGACCTCGCCGATCGTGGCACCGTGCGGGTCGACGCTCCCGCGCACCACGAGCAGGAGCTGGTGCTGGGCCGGGGTCAGGCCCTCGACCTGCGCTTGGTCCTCGCTCCAGCGCACGAACCGGCGCAGCTCGGTGCGGAACTGCAGCAGGTGCTGGTAGTCGGAATCGGTGAGGGTTCGAGCCTCCGCCACGAAATAGATCGTAGTACGATCTAATCGTGCGGCGGCTACCACGGTTCCATTGGCGAGAGGCGTTCGACGAGTACCTGCTCGGGCTCGAGCCCCGCGTGGTCGGCTTGGTGCTCGTCGTCGGCGTGGCCTGCGGGATCGTCGGCGCTCTGTACCTCCTCGCCCTGCACCTCCTCCAGCACGTGCTCTGGCCCACCGAATGGGAGGGCGCGATCGGCTTCGCCATCCTGGGCGGCGTCGGCCTGGTCATCGCGGTGCTGGTGAAGATCCTCGGCAGTCCCGGCGACGTCGAGCTGATGGTCGACAACATCCACGTGTCGGGCACCTCGACCGCGGTGCGGATGCTCCGCTCCCTGATCCCCACGTCGCTGCTGTGCATCGCGTCGGGCGGCGGCATGGGACCGGAGGCGCCGCTGGTGCAGACCACCGGCACCCTCGCCTCGTGGGCCGCGACGCGCGCCGGCCTGGTCGTGCGCGAATCGCGCGTGCTCACCATCGCGGGCATGGCCGCCGGCTTCACCGTCCTCTTCGGCGCGCCCCTCGGCTCCGCCGTGTTCGCGCTCGAACTGCTCCATCGCCGGGGCCTCCAGTACTACGAGGCGCTCCTCCCCGCGGTGTTCGGTTCGCTCGCGGGGTACGCGGTCTACGTCGCCGCCACCGGCGCCGGCCTGGAGCCGATCTGGCACCTCCCCGCTCCCGCGTCGCTCCACGTCGGCGACCTCGGATGGGCGGTGGTCGTCGGCATCGGTGGCGCCCTGGTCGCGATCGCCTTCACCTACTCGACCTCCGCGCTGCGCTGGGTCGCACATCGGATCCCCGGGATGACACGACCGCTGTGCGGCGGACTGCTCCTCGCATCCCTCGGGCTGCTCTCGGCCTACTCGCTGACCTTCGGCGAGGCGCAGATCAACGACATCATCGGCAAGCACGGCGGCACGGTCGCGTTCTTCGCCCTCGCCGCGCTGGCGAAGTTCGCCGGCACCTCGGTCACGCTGTCGTTCGAGTGGCGCGGCGGCTTCATCATCCCCCTCTTCTTCATGGGTGCATGCCTGGCGCGCGCGCTCCACGGGATCGTCCCCAGCACCGAGGAAGCGGTGTTGATCGCGGCGTTCATGGCCGCGGCCAACACGGGCGTGACCAAGACGCCCCTCGGATCGACGCTCATCATCACCGAGATGACCGGCTTCCACCTGCTCCCCACCACGCTGCTCGCGGTGATCGTCTCGTTCGCGCTCACCAGCGAGGTCGGGCTCATCCACACGCAACGAGAGCGCGACGTCGTCGGCGAGGACGACAGCGGCGGAGACAACTCCGGGGAGCTCGGCTTCGAGCGTTAGCCAGTCGCCGACTCGCCCTGCAGGAGTCGCCCGAGGGCGCGCGCGATCTTCACCGCCCGGGCCTTGGCCAGCTCGGCGACCGGGCCCTCGAAGTGCTCGTCGACGGCCTCGGTGAAGAGCTCGAGCCAGCGATCGAAGTGAGGCTCGCCGAGAGGAGTGCGCCGGTGCACCGCTTCGTGGGAGCGCAGCGGGTTCAGGCGCCGGACCGGACCACCGAAGAGCTGGTCCATCCAGAAGTCGGTGACGATCTCGAGGTGCTCGGGCCAGTCGACGTGCGTGGCGGCGAACACCGGTCCGAGCACGTCGTCCATCGCCGCGGCCCGGTAGAACGACCGCACGAGCGCGGCGACGTCACCGCGGGTGGCGAGGTCGTGGCGTTCGGGGTCGAAGACGTGCGCCCAGCACGCGGGATCGCCGCCCTCCTCGATGCCGTCGAGCTCGACGCGATCGCGCTCCATCCCCCGACGGTATGCCCTGGCGGCACGACACCGAGACCGATACGTTCAGATGATTCCGGATCAGCACACACTCGGAGGACGGTGGCATGACGAGCGACGCGTCGGGAACCGCACTGTTCGACGACATCTACGTGGTCGACGCCGACACCCACCTCACCGAGCCGCACGACCTGTGGACCTCGCGCGCACCACAGCAGTGGCGCGATCGCGTGCCCCAGGTACGCGACGTCGACGGGCGGCCGATGTGGACGATCGACGGCAAGGTGTTCGGCCGGGCCGTCGGCGCCGCGGTGGTGCTGCCCGACGGATCGAAGTCGTTCGGCACCGGCTTCATGGGCCTCGGCATCGACGAGGTGCACGCCGGCGCGTCGTCGATCGAGCCGCGCCTGGCGGTGATGGACGCGCTGGGCATCCATGCACAGATCGTGTACCCGAACGTGGTCGGCTTCGGTGGCCACCGCTTCGCGGAGATCGGCGATCCCGACCTGAAGCTCCTCTGCGCGACGATCTTCAACGATGCGATGGCCGAGTTCCAGGACGTCTCGGGTGAGCGCATGTTCCCGATGGCGTTGCTGCCCTGGTGGGACATCGACGCCGCGGTGGCGGAGACGTCACGCGCGCACAGCCTCGCTCTGCGCGGCGTCAACATCAACGCCGATCCACAGAACGACGGCTGCCCCGACCTCGCCGATCGGCACTGGGACCCGCTGTGGGAGGCGTGCGCCGACCTCGGGATGCCGGTCAACTTCCACATCGGCGCCAGCGCGACGTCGATGAGCTGGCTCGGCAGCATGCCGTGGCCGTCGTTGGATCCCGAGCGCAAGCTCGCGCTCGGCTCGCTCATGATCATGATCTCGAACTTCCGCACCATGGGGAACCTGTTGCTCTCGGGCGTGCTCGAGCGCCACCCCGACCTGCACGTGGTGTCGGTGGAGAGCGGCCTCGGATGGATCCCGTTCCTCATCGAAGGGCTCGACTACGAGGTCGGCGAGTGCGCACCGCACATCGGTGAGCACCTGTCGATGAAGCCGTCCGACTACTTCCGTCGTCAGATGCACGTCTGCTACTGGTTCGAGGAAGACAGCTTCCGCGGCGCGCTGTCCGCGCTCGGTCCCGACAACATCATGTTCGAGACCGACTTCCCGCACCCGACCTGCCTGTACCCCGATCCGCTGACTCACGCCGCGGGCCAACTCGAGGACGTGGAGCCGGCGACGCGGCGCAAGCTGCTGAGCACGAACGCCGCCGACCTGTACCGGATCCCGCTCCCCGCGTAGGGGCGGGCGGGACCGGTTCACGAGGGCAGGTCGGGAACCGCGCCCAGCGAATCGACGCGCAGGCCGTCCTGCTCGGCCCACTCGACGTAGTCGAACATGGCCCAGATGCCGCGCGCGGTGCCGTCGCCGGCGATCTCGATCTCCGGCATGTGCCCGTGGTGGCACGTACGGGCGCCGACCAGGGCGCCGCTCACGTTGGAGACGATCTCGGCGCGACCGGTGTTCACCAGGTCGGCCTCGGGGACCTCCGTGACGCAGTCGGCGGTGAAGACCTTCCCCCACTCGTCCCACTGCTTCAGGTCCATCAGCCGGAAGTCGCGCGCGTCGAGCTGCTTGATCGCCTCGATGTCGAGGAGCTGTGCAGCTCGACGGGGTCGCTCATGACGCCTCCATGCGGTCGAAGGCGGCGTCCAACGCGGCACGCCGCTGCTCGTACAAGGGTCGGTACGAGCCGTGGGTCAGGACGTAGGGCTCGCCCGCCTCGAGATCGACGAGCAGGTTGCGGATGGCGTGCTCGGGTGTGGCGAGGTCGCCGTCACCCATCGGTTGGTGGGCCATCATCGCTTCGACGTCGCGCTGGTCGAGGATCGACTCGCCGAGCTCCGTCGGGCGCGCCTGCACGCTGCTCTCGAGGTGGCGCGTCATCATCCCGCCCGGGAACAACACGGTGACGCCGATGTCGTCGCCGGCGAGCTCCTCGCGCAACGACTCGGCGAAGCCCAACACCGCGAACTTGCTCGTCTGGTACGCACCCAGCCGCACCGACGGCGCGAGCACGCTCGACGACGCGGTGAACACGATGCGGCGGAACCCGGTGCCGGCGCGGAGCATGGGGAGGAACTCGCGCACGGTGCGCACGGTGCCGAGCACGTTGACGTTGAGCACCCACTGCCAGTCCTCGTCGGTGAGCTTGTCGATGGCACCGAACTGCTGCACCCCGACGTTCGAGCACAGGATGTCGCAGCCTCCGATCGTCACACGCACGTGTTCGGCGGCGGTCACGACCGACGCGGTGTCGCCCACGTCGCAGCGCGCCGAGGTGGTGGCCACACCCGTCTCGGCGGCGATCGTCGCCGCGTTCGCGGCGGCGGCATCGGCGTCGATGTCGAGCAACGCGACGCTCGCGCCGGCGTCGGCGAACGCCCATGCCAGCGCGGCGCCGAGACCGGACCCCGCTCCGGTGACCACCGCCGTGCGGCTCTGCAGGTCGGTCACGCGCTCCTCCTGGT
>DASUAS010000192.1:0-3388 GCA_035763625.1 Acidimicrobiia bacterium | reverse complement strand
GCCCGCACCAGCGGAGGCACGTACTTCGCGGCCGGCGACGCGGCGGCGCTGCAACGGATCTACGACAGCATCGATCTGAAGCTCACGACGGTCGGACGCGACACCGAGATCACCGCGATCTTCGCCGGTGGGGCTCTCGTCCTGATCCTGGTCGCGGCGGGCCTGTCGATGCGCTGGTCGGGGCGGGTGATCTGACCGTGCGCTTCCTCTGGCCGTTCGCGCTGGTCGCGTTGGTGATCCCGCTGGCCGTCGTCGCCGTTGCACTGTGGATCCGCCGTCGTCGCCGCAAGTACGCGGTGACCTTCGCCAGCTTGTCGTTGGTCAAGCAGGCGCTGCCCGAACGGTCACGGTGGAAGCGGCTGATCCCCGCCGGTCTGCTGCTGGCGGCGATGGTCGCGCTGATCGTGGCGATGGCCCGGCCGCAGGCGCTGGTGACGACCGCGCGCAGCGACACGTCGATCATGCTCACCGTCGACGTGTCGCGCTCGATGTGCTCGACCGACGTGAAGCCGAACCGGCTGGCGGCGGCCCAGGCCGCGGCGCGGCGCTTCGTCGACGACCAGCCCGGCGGGACCCGCATGGGCATCGTCGTGTTCGCCGGGAGCGCGCAGATCCTCGTGCCCCCGACCACCGATCACGATCGGCTGCACTCCGCCATCGACGGTTTCAGCACGTCGATCGGCACCGCCATCGGCAACGGCATCCTCGCCTCGATCGACGCGCTCGCGCGCGTCAACCCGCAGATCGCCCCGGGCACGGTCCGGTTGACGGAGCCGCAGCGCAGCCAGGACCGCTTCGCCAGCAAGTACGTCCCCGACGTCGTCGTGCTGCTCACCGACGGCGCCGCCACCACCGGCATCGATCCGCGCGTCGCGGCGCGACAGGCCGCCGACCGCCACGTGCGGGTCTTCACCATCGGCTTCGGTACCGAGAACCCGTCGATGCTCGTGTGCACGCCCGACCAGTTCGGCGGCGACACCCTCGATCCGCTCGGCGGTGGTGCCGGCGGCGGGTTCGTGCCCGGCGGCGGTCTGCCGGGCGGCGGCGGGCGGGGCGGCAACTTCTTGCAGATCGACGAGGCGACGCTGCGCTCCATCGCCCGCACCACCGGTGGGAGCTACGCGCGGGCGGCCAACGCCCCGCAGCTCGAGCACGCCTTCGCCGATCTCCCGAAGCGGATCGTCAAGGTGCACGAGGTCCACGAGCTCACCGTCGACGCGGTCGCGATCGGAGGTCTGCTCGCCATCGGCGCGCTGGCGACGTCCCGCTGGTGGAACCGCATGACGTGATGAACCCCCCGTTTTGGCGCCCTTGGGGAGCCTTTATCACGCTCGAACGGTGTCAGAACCGGATGGGGAGCGCGACTTCCTCGACGCCACCCGCCTCACCTTTGGCGACGCCACCGTGAGCGGCCGCCTCGACCGGCCCGTCGAACTGGTCATCCGCGAGGTGGAGGGGCTGCCGCGGGCACGGTGAAGACGGTGATCGAGGCGCACTTCAAGGTCCCGGCGATCTCGTGGTGCGGCGCCGACGAGTGGCACGGCGAGTGGACCGTCTCCCGCTCCAACGGATCGCTCACCGACGAGCCGTTCGTGATCGCCAACCTGCTCGCGCAGCGCGACCGCACGCGCGTCGGCGTGAGCTGCGAACGTTCGATCTACGGCCACGACGTGGGCCAGGCGTTCGTGGCCGCGCTCGCGCGCGCCGAGCCGCTCTCGCCGAGAGGCGTGATGGAAGCGCTGGAACGGTGGGACTTCGACGTCGAACCCGACGACGGCTGGATCACCGCCGGCTTCCGGTCGTCGCCCGGTCAGCTGAGCTCGAAGAGCTCGTGGGCGACGCCGCCGCCCGGCGCGACCGCGCCCTTGGACACCAGCGGGAGGTGGTTCACCCACGCGTAGCGCTCGTCGCCCGCTTCGAGCGTGGCGCGCGAGTAGATCGGACCGTCGCCGAGGCGTTCGGGCCACTGCGCGCGCCCGTCGAGGTGCACGTAGACCTGGGCGCCGTCGTCGGTCTGGATCACGACCCGGATGTCGAGGGTGACGTTGCCGTCGTCGTCGACGGTGAGCCAGTCGGCCGCCGCCCGTCCCGTCATCGTGCCCTGCACGCGTCCGTCGAGCTGCACCGACTTCAGCTCCTGGATGATGCGCTTGCCCGCCGACGTCGTGCCGAGCATGAACAGGCCGTCGGGGTCGGTGACGATGGTGAGCGTGCCGAAGGGTCGGAGTTCCATGGGCGCGGAGTCTGGCACACGCGGTCAGGGCGTCGGCTGGTCCGCCACCACCTCGACGATGCCGTGCATGCCGTACTGGTAGTGGCCGGGGAGGTGGCACGCATACTCGACCGGTCCCGGCGCGTGGAAGAAGTAGGTGGTCGACGCGCGGCCCTCGGCCGGCACCGACACCTCACCCGGCTCCGGCGGGTGGTAGGCCTCGTGCCCGCTCGCGTGGCGGGCCTGCACGTCGGGCCCGCCGACGATGAGCTCGTGACCGATGGGATCGTGGTTCACCACCACGAAGCGCACCTCCGTGTGCGGCCGGACCCGGATGGATCCGAGTCCGAACCGTGTCCGGAAGTGGCTGTGGTCGACGTCGATGCGGACGGTGACGCGCCCCGGACCCAGGATCCCGTCGGTGACCGGTCCGCTGCTGGCGCCGGCGCGTGACAGCATCACCGCCCCGGCCCCGAGCAGCACGACCACGATGACGACGGTCGAGATCACGAGCCGGTGCGCGCGCAACGCCCGGCTCACGACGCGCGCCGCCTGGCCAGCACGCACCCGGCCGCGACGAGCACGAACGGTGCCGTGACGACGAGCAGCGGAACCCACCACGAGGGCCCGTCCGACGGTGCCGGCACCGAGAAGCCGGCCATGCGCGCCGACGGCAGCGCGTCGGCGTGGGTCGACACCGCGAGGTCGTGCCGCAGCTCGCGCGCGGGCGTCGACACGTCGTAGTACGTGAACCACATCGAGTCGGGCACCCAGCCCATGTGCTTGTCGGAGCGGAGGTCGTCGAGCAGCGTCGACGACGCGGGTTCGCTCCGCGCGACGTCGACCCCGCGGTCGGCGGCCAACACGGTCGGTCGGTCGTCGGTGAGGAGGAACACGTCGGCGTTGACGAAGCGCGATGCGTCGAGGCCGAGGGCGAGGATGCGCAGCGGCACCCACGGCTCGGCGGTGGGGATGGTGAGCATGATCGGGGTGCCGTCGCCGGACTGCTGACCGAGCGCAGCCGCGCGCGACGCGTCGAACCGGGCGGCCATGAAGATCTTCGAGCGGTGCGAGTAGAAGTCGAGGACCTCGGGCGCGTCGGGGGTGAGCAGGAAGCCGTGGTCGATCGCCCACTTGCCGACCGCGTCACCGCCACCCCGCAGGATCGTGATGTCG
>DASUAS010000191.1:0-14620 GCA_035763625.1 Acidimicrobiia bacterium | reverse complement strand
AACGCCTCGGCCGCGTTCAGCCGTTCGAGGATGCGGTGCTTGTCGGCCGCGGTGACGAGCGGGTGGGGCACCTCGACCTGCTCCTGGATCCACTCCTTCTGGTCGTGCTCCTGGATGTGCATGTACTCGACGCCCACCGTGCGCGCGTACGCATCACGCACGACACCGAGGATGTCGCGCAACGGCATGACCTTGCGCGGCAGTCGACCGGCGCCGAGGTTGCCGATCGGGAACTCGCGGTCGAGGTCCCACAGCGAGAGCTCGTGGTGGGTGATGTCGAGCTCGGGATGCGTCTCGGGCGCGCGTCGACCGAGCGGATCCAGGTTGGCGATGAGATGGCCACGAACGCGATACATGTTGATGAGCGCGTGCACCTGCACGACCTTCTCGTTCTGGGTCGCAGGATCGGCGAACCCGCTGCGATCCTCGAGCCAGCGCGCCGGCTCGTACGGCACCGCCAGGCTCGCGAACACGTCGTCGTAGAAGCCGTCCTCCCCGAGCAGCAGCTCGTGGATGCGGCGCAGGAACTCGCCACTCTCGGCACCGGTGATGATGCGGTGGTCGTAGGTGTTGGTGAGGGTCGTGACCTTGCTCACCGCGAGCTCCGCGAGCGCGGCGGGATCGGCGCCCTGGAACTCGGCGGGGTAGCCGATGCTGCCGACGCCGACGATGAACCCCTGGCCCGGCATGAGGCGGGGCACCGAGTGCACGGTGCCGATCATCCCCGGGTTCGTGATCGACGCGGTCGTACCCGCGAAGTCGTCGGGGGAGATCTTGTTGGCGCGCACCTTGACGATGAGGTCTTCGTACGCGCGCCAGAACGCGGCGAAGTCGAGCGTCTCGGCGTCCTTCACGTTCGGCACGAGCAACGAGTGGGTGCCGTCGCGCTTCTGCACGTCGACCGCGAGCCCGAGGTTGACGTGCTGATGACGCACGACGACCGGCTTGCCGTCCTCGGTGGCGTACGCGGAGTTCAGCGCGGGGAAGTCAGCGAGCGCGCGCAGCACCGCGTAGGCGATGAGGTGCGTGAAGCTCACCTTCCCCGAGCCGGTGCGCGCGAGTTGGTTGTTGAGGATCTGCCGGTTGACCTCCAGCAGCTTGGCCGGGACGACGCGAGCCGAGGTCGCGGTCGGGACGGCCAGGCTCGCCTCCATGTTGGCGACGGTGCGGGCGGCGGCGCCGCGCAGTGGCTCGGGTTCCTCGCCGTCGAGCACGAGCGGACCGGGACGGGGCGCGGGTGCCGGCGTCGCCGCAGGAACGGGAGCCGGCGCCGGCGCAGGGGCGGCGGGGGAGACCGCGGGCGCGGGGGGCGAGGGGGTGGTGCCGCCGTTGGGCGAGCCGGGCTGGCGGTCGAAGTACTCGCGCCAATGGTCGTCGACCGCGGCCGGGTTCTCGAGGTAGCGCTGGTAGAGCTCCTCGGCCAGGCCGGAGTTGGGTCCGAGATCGTCGAAGCGGCTCACACACCCTCGATTGGTCGATTCCGTTGCGCCGTCCCGTCCCATGCTCGCGCGTGGCGAGCCGCCCTCGATCAGCGACGCAGGAGCTCGGCGACCTGGAAGGCGAGGTCGAGCGACTGCCGGGCGTTGAGCCGTGGGTCGCAGCTGGTCTCGTAGCGCTGCTCCAGGTGGTCGCCGAGCACCTCGTGGCTGCCCCCCAGGCACTCGGTGACGTTCTCGCCAGTGAGCTCCACGTGGACGCCACCGGGCCACACGTCGGCGGTGTCGCAGGCGGCGAAGTACCCGTGCAGCTCGCGCATCACGTCGTCGAAGTCTCGCGTCTTGTAGCCGCTCGTGTGTTGGAACGTGTTGCCGTGCATCGGATCGCAGATCCACACGACCGGGTGGCCGCTCAGCTTCACCGCCCGCAGCAGCGGTGGCAGCGCGTCGCCGATGGCGTCGGCGCCCATCCGGCTCACGAGCACGAGGCGGCCGGGGGTGCGCGCGGGATCGAGGCGGTCGCAGATGGCAACGGTCTCCTCCGGCGTCGCCCGGGGGCCGAGCTTCACCCCCACCGGGTTGCCGATGCCGCGCAGGAACTCGAGGTGCGCGCCGCCGAGCTGGCGCGTGCGGTCACCGACCCAGAGGAGGTGGGCCGAGCAGTCGTACCAGCGGTCGGTGAGGCTGTCGCGGCGTGTGAGCGCCTCCTCGTAGCCGAGGAGCAGCGCCTCGTGCGACGTGTAGAAGTCGACCTCGTGGAGCTGGTGTTCGGAGTCGAGATCGATGCCGCACGCGGCCATGAACCGCAGCGCGCGGTCGATCTCGCCGGCCAGCGCGTCGTAACGCCGACCTTCGGGGCTGGCGTCGACGTACTCGAGGTTCCAGGCGTGCACGCGCGACAGATCGGCGAAACCGCCCTTCGCGAACGCTCGGAGCAGGTTGAGGGTCGACGCCGCCTGGTGGTAGGCGCGCACGAGCCGGTCGGGATCAGGACGACGCGCGTCGGCGTCGAACGCGAAGTCGTTCACCATGTCGCCGCGGAACGAGGGCAGCTCCACACCGTCGCGCGTCTCGGTCGGGGACGACCGCGGCTTGGCGAACTGCCCGGCGATGCGCCCGATCTTCACCGTGGGCACCCCGCTGCCGTAGGTGAGCACGACGGCCATCTGCAGCATGATCTTCAACTTGTCGCGGATGGCGTTGGCCGAGAACGCGTCGAACGACTCCGCGCAGTCGCCGGCCTGGAGCACGAAGCCCCGCTGCTCGGTGACCGCGGCGAGCGCCTCGCCGAGGTTGCGCGCCTCACCCGCGAACACGAGCGGCGGGACCTCCTGCAGCGTGGTGAGCGCGGTTTCCAACGAGCCGTCGTCGGGCCACTCCGGCTGCTGATCGGCCGGGAGCGCGCGCCAGCTGTCGGGCGTCCACTGCTGCATGCGGAAGAGCTTGCCCTCGGCGGGCTCGGCGGACGAGGAACGTTCCGCCGCGGTCGCGCCGGGACCCGCGCTCACAGGTACCCGCTCGGTCCGGTGGCGTTGGGTGACTGCTCGAGGGCGCGGCGGCGCATCTGGTCGAGCTGGCCCTGGGCCGCGGCTTGCTGGGTGAAGAGGGTGGCCTGGATGCCGTGGAAGAGGCCTTCGAGCCAGCCCACGAGCTGCGCCTGCGCGAGCCGGAGCTCCGACTCGGCCGGCGACTCGCCGGTGAGCGGGAGCACGACCTCGGCGAGCTCCTTCCGCAGATCGGGCGAGAGCACGCTCTCGAGCTCCTCGAGCGAGCGCTCGTGGATCTCGCGGAGTCGGCGGCGGCCGGCGTCGTCGAGCGGGGCGCGCCGCACCTCGTCGAGCATGGTGCGGACCATCGACGCGATCCGGATGAGCTTGGTGGGGCTCGAGATCTGCTCGCCGGTCTCGTCGCCCGCGTTCTCGCCGGCGACCTTCGCGGCGGCGGTGGCTTCGGCGGCCTCGGCGGTGTCGGGTGCCGGGTTGTCGACGAGCTCCGGGTGCACGCGCTCGCGCGCGTTCCCGCTCGTGGGTCCTTCTTGCATGCCGTCGAGGATAGGGGGTGCTGTGGGGAGGCCGGGCACCCGATTCGACGCCGCCCGGCCCTCGAGCGTGCGATCATGCGGACGTCCGGAGGCCGAGGGGGCAACGTGTCGGAGCTGCCGTCGGGAACGGTCACGTTCCTGTTCACCGATCTCGAGGGCTCCACCCGGCTCTGGGAGCAGCACCCGGCCGCCATGGTGCCCGCACTGGAGCGCCACGACGTCCTGCTCCGCGATGCGGTGGAGCAGGCGGGCGGCTTGATCGTGAAGACCACCGGAGACGGCCTCCACGCCGTGTTCACCACGACGCGCGCCGCCCTCGATGCCGCGATCGCGGCCCAGCGAGCCCTGGGAGCCGAGGCCTGGGACGTGCCCGGAGGGCTGCGGGTGCGCATGGGGCTGCACACCGGCGACGCCACGGCACGTGACGGCGACTACTACGGACCGGCCACGAACCGTGCCGCCCGCGTCATGGCGTCGGCGCACGGGGGACAAGCCGTGGTGTCGCACGCCACCGAGGAGGTCGTGCGCGACGCGCTCCCGGAGGAGATCGCGCTGGTCGATCTCGGTGAGCACCGCCTGCCCGATCTGGCGCGACCGGAGCGCATCTTCCAGGTCGTCGCCGACGGTCTCGTGCGCGAGTTCCCGCCGCTGCGCGCGCTCGACGCGGTGCCCGGCAACCTGCCCGGGCAGCTGACGTCGTTCGTCGGACGTACGGTCGAACGCGAAGCGATCGCCGATGCACTGCTCGTGTCGCGCCTCGTCACCGTGACCGGCGTCGGCGGGGTCGGGAAGAGCCGCATCGCGATCCAGGTCGCCCTCGACATCGCGCCGCGCTTCCCGGACGGCGCGTGGCTGTGCGAGCTCGCCGCCGCGCAGGACGCCGAGGAGCTCGCGCAGGTCGTCGCCGCCACGCTCGGCGTGCTCGCGCGTCCGGCGACCACGCTGGCCGACAGCGTGATCGACGCGCTGCGCCTGCGCGAGCTGGTCCTCGTGCTCGACAACTGCGAGCACCTCGTCGACGCGGTCGGGGCCCTCGCGGAGGGGTTGTTGCGCGACTGCCCCGGCGTGCGCATCCTCGCGACCAGCCGGGAAGCGCTCGGCATCGCTGGTGAGCAGGTGTGGCCGTTGACTGCGCTGCAGCTGCCGCCGCGCACGGCCGACGTCGAGGCGGTGATGGCGAGTGAAGCCGTGCAGCTGTTCGCGGAGCGGGCGCGCGCCGTCCAACCGGGGTTCGTGCTCGACGCGTCGAACGCGGGCGTGATCGCGGAGATCTGCCGTCGCCTCGACGGGATCCCGCTCGCGGTCGAGCTCGCGGCCGCGCGCGTGACGATCATGTCCCCGACCGACATCGCCGCCCGCCTCGACCAGCGCTTCCAGCTCCTCACCGGAGGGCGCCGCAGCGCCGCCGAACGGCACCAGACCCTGCGTGGCGCGATCGAATGGTCGTACGAGCTGCTCGAGCCGCGCGAGCGCGTGCTGTTCGAGCGCCTCAGCGTGTTCCCGGGCAGCTTCGACGCGGAAGCGGCGGCGGCGGTGTCGGTGCAGGGCGACCTCGAACCGTGGGACGTGCTCGATGCCGGCGCCGGCCTCGTCGCCAAGTCGATGCTCACAGCCGACGAGGCGACCGGTAGCACCCGATACCAGATGCTCGAGACCCTGCGGACCTTCGCCCGTGAACGACTGGAGGCCGCCGGCAACCTCGACGAGATGTTCCGCCGCCACGCCGATCACTACACGCGTTTCGCCGAAGCCGCCGACGCCGGGCTCGCGGGTGCCGACGAGGTGCGCTGGCGCAAGCGGGTGCACCTCGAGTTCGAGAACCTGCGGGCCGCGTTCATCCGCTGCCTCGTGCTCGGGGAGGACGACGACGTGCGGCGCGCGTTGCGCATCGTCGCCGCGCTCGCGTTCGAGGCGGTGAACGACCGCGGCCTCGGCATCGGCGCGTGGGCCGAGCACCTCGCACCCCGCGTCGACCTCGCGCCGCCTGCGGTCCGCACCGCGGTGCTCGCCGCGGCCGCGTTCAGCGCACAGGGCCGCAACGACGTCGACGCGATGCGCGACCTCAGCCAGGCCGCACTGCGTGACGGTGTGCCGGTCGACTGCCCCGGCGCGGTGTGGGCGTTCATCGCCATCGCCGCCAACGAGAGCATGACCGGCGACTTCGAGGCCGCGATCCGCACGATCGAGGAGGCCGAACGGGCGCTGGCGGCGGCGGGGGACGCACCGCGGGGGCTCTCGTTCCTGCACTCGGCTGCGGCGAACTTCCACAACCTCATGGGCGACTGGGAAGCCGCGCGCGCGGACGCGGACCGCGCTCTGGAAGCAGCGCGGCGATCCAAGAACCCGACCGCGACTGCGAGCGCGCAGTTCGCCCGCGCCGTCGCGCTCGCGCACGACGACCCGATCGCCGCCGCGCGCGCCCTCGACGAGAGCATCGAGCTGGGGCGACGCGGAACCAGCGGCGGTCTCCTCGGCTTCGCCCTCGCTCGGCGTTCGGTCCTGCGGGTAGAGGCCGCTGACTTCGCCGGTGCGCGTCGTGACGCGCGCGAGGCGGTGAAGCACGGGCACGAGCGGGGCGATCGGCCGATGCTGTCGAGCGCGCTGGAGTGCTCGGTGGCGGTGATGCACGCGATGGGGCGCGACGAGGCGGCCGCGGTGCTCGCGGGCGCCCTGCTCGCGGGGGTGGCGCTGGGCATGCCCCGGTCGGTGACCGGCGGCCTGGTCGCCGACCTCGGGGTGGCCGGCGCGCTCGACGAGGCGCGTGCGGCGCTGGGTGAGGACGAGTACCTCGCCGCGTTGGGCCGCGGTGCCGAGCTCACGCTCGACGAGACGGTGGCCTACGTGTTCAGCGTGCTGGACGTCGCCGCTCTCGCAGTTCCGTGACTGCGACCGGCACGAGCGTCAACACGATGACCGCTTCCGACACCATGGCGACGACCGCTTCGGTGGTCGTCGCGGTCTCCTTGAAGCCGAGGACGCCGCGCGTGCGTGAGAGGAAGTACGCGACCAGCGTGGCGACCGCGAACCCGACGCCGACCGCAGCGGCGGGAAGAAGCAGCGCTCGGTAGCGCAGACCCAGCACCACGGCCTCGGCGATGACGACGGCGGCGATGGCGTTGATCGCGAACGCCCGGCTGATGTTCAGCCCGAGGACGGAATCGATGGCGATGCCGCGGTACCCCCCGCGGAAGTAGAGGTAGAAGTGCACCCAACCGCTCACGAGCAGCGCGGCCACACCGACGACGGCGGCGGTGATGATCGCGCTCGACGGCGCTCCGTCGTCGTCCACGTCGGTCTTCATCGCACCTTGATCGTGCCGGTCATGTAGTTGTGGATGTCGCAGTGGTACGTGTACGTGCCCGGCGCGTCGAGCGTGATCGTGCGCTGCGCAGCATCGGCGAGGTGACCCGTGTCGAACTTCCCATCGTCGGCGGTGACCGTGTGCACCGTGCGGTCGTCGTTGGTGACGGTGATGGTCGCGCCGGTCTTCACGGTGATCGGATCAGGTGAGTACTGGAAGTTCTTGATCGTGATGGCCGTGCCGGAGCCGGACTTCCCGCCTCCCGTTGCCCCCGAGCTCGTGCTGCCGTCGGTGACGCTGAGCGT
Source organism: Acidimicrobiia bacterium (assembly GCA_035763625.1). Lineage (GTDB taxonomy): Bacteria > Actinomycetota > Acidimicrobiia > IMCC26256 > DASPTH01 > DASUAS01. The sequence continues at coordinate 7,537 of DASUAS010000191.1, read as the reverse complement.
CACGAGGACGGCGACGAGCGCGATCAGCGGGACCACTGCCGCAACCACGAAGGTCTCCATGGCGTGCACGCGCTCCGGTCGGTCGATGGTGATCACGACGCGTCGTCGTGCCCGCCCGCGGGCGACTCGTCGTCGTGCAGCCCGCGCTCGAACTCGCCCTTGGCGGAGCCGAGGGACCGGGCGAGCTGGGGGAGCCGGCTGCTCCCGAACAGCACCAGCGCGATGGCGAGGACGATGAGGAGCTCGGGGCCGACGATGTTGGCGAGGACGGGCAAGGTGTTCCTCCCTGTGTTCCGAGGATACGGATGCGACCGGCGAGGGACCGATACGAGGCCGACGTGTCGTCTCGCATGGCCCCTCGGACCTTCGGTGCGGTGTTCGCCGTGGCTCGGCATCCGGATGGCCTCGTCACCGGTCCGCGGGATCCCGACGAAGTGCACCATCCGGATCGCGCTCGGCGACGAACTCCCCGTGTGGCGGACGCTTCCTACGCGCGCACCGACGATGTCGGCCTCGTCATCGCCATCGCCCGGTACCACACCGATGCCTTCGCCGAGGCGTACCGCCGCCACGCGGGCGCCGTGTTCGGGCTGGCGCAGCGGCTGCTCTGGGAACGCACGTTGGCCGAGGAGATCGTGCAGGAGGTCTTCCTCCGGCTCTGGGAGCGCCCGGAGCGCTTCGACCAGGCGCGCGGATCGCTCCGTTCGTTCCTGCTCATGGACACGCACGCGCGGTGCGTCGACCGCATCCGATCCGACTCCCGTCGCCGGGAGCGTGAGGAGCGCTCGGCGCGGGCCGAGCTGGTGGCCGACTACGACCTCGATCTCGAAGCCCACGACCTCGAGATCGCCGAGCAGGTGCGCGAGGCGCTCGCCACGCTGTCCGACGGCGAGCGGCGTGCGATCGAGCTCGCCTACTTCGGTGGGCACACCTACCGCGAAGTCGCTCGCATCCTCGAGCAGCCAGAGGGCACCATCAAGAGCCGGATACGCACCGGGCTGACGCGACTGCGCGCACAGCTCGTCGACCGGGGAATCGACGGGTCATGGATCCTGAACTGACTCCCGAGGAGATCGCGGAGCTGTTGCCCGCGTACGCGCTCGACGCGGTCGAAGACGACGAGGTCGACGCGATCGCGGCATACCTGGAAGCGCACCCCGAGGCGCGCGACGCGGTCGCCGACCTCCAGGTCACCGCGTCGATGCTGGCCCACGCCGGTGGACCACCGCCCGACGGCGTGTGGGAACGCCTCGAATCGTTCATCGCGACCTCGCCGCCACCACCGCGGATCGTGTCGCCGACCGTGCTGTCCCCCCGCAGCACGCCGGCACCCGAGCAGGCACGCACCGACCGGCGGTGGCGGTGGCTGGCTGCGGCCGCCGCGGTCGTCGCCCTCGTGTTCGGCGGGCTGTGGCTCGCCGACCGGGGCGACGGCGGCGGTGGCGCGGCCCGCGACACGGCGGCACTCGCGCACACCGCGGCGACGTCGCCGGGCGCGCGCCATGCCACGCTGACCGACCAGAGCGGCAACACGCTCGCCACCGCGGTCGTCACCGCGGACGGCACCGGCTACCTCACGTCGCAGCTGCCGCCTGCACCCGCGGGGCGCACGTACCAACTCTGGGGCATCACGCGCACGGGCACGATCTCGCTCGGAGTGCTCGGACGCGATCCGGGAACGGTCGCCTTCAAGGCCGCGGTGCCCACCGCGAGCCTCGCGATCACCACGGAGGTTGCCGGTGGTGTCCCGGTGAGTCGCAACGCGCCCGACGCGGTCGGCGACGTCGCCTGACGCGCGCGCCCGTCAGCCCGAAGTCGCGCGCTTTGGAACGCTGACGTTCCAGCTCGCGCAACCTTGCCCGGCACGACGCGCGTTTCCATCCGGCCCGCGTGCCACGTCGAACACCTCGCGAGTTCCCCGACTCCGAGGAGAGACACATGGCACTCGATGACACGAGGTTGCACGAACTGCTGGAGCAGTCGAGCGACCTGCACACCGACGCGATGACGTCGACACGCGTCGCGCTCGACGAGTACGTGGAACGCGCGCAGGAAGATCCGTGGCACGACGTCGACGCCGCCACCCGCAAGGTGACGTTGCTGCGGGGCCTGCCGAAGTCGGGTGTGCTCGCCGCCGCCGGTCTCGGGACGGCGATGGCTGCGTTGCTCGCGTCACCGGCGTTCGCGGACAAGACGATGGACGTGCAGATGCTGCAGACGGCGGCGTCGATCGAGAACCTCGCCGTCGCCACGTATGACGCCGCGCTGACCCTCGACTTCATCGGTGGCGCGAGCGCCAACGCAGTGGTGAAGACGTTCGCGCAGAAGACGAAGGACCAGCACCAGCAGCACGCCGATGCGTTCAACGCCGCTTCCACCCGACTGGGCGGCAAGGCGCAGGACCAACCCGACCCCGTGCTCCTCGGCGTGGTGAACAACGCCAAGCCGACCCTCACCGGTCCGGCCCAGGTGGTCGACCTCGCGCTCGAGCTCGAGGACGGCGCCGCGCAGACGTACGTGGCCAACACCGGTACGTACTCCGACAAGAACGCACGGTCGGTGGCCGCCAGCATCATGGGCGTCGAGGCGCAGCACGTCGCCGTCCTCAACGCGGTGAAGGCGCTGCTCGCCGGGGGCGCGGCCGATCTCATCGCGTTGCCGCCCGACGCCACCAAGCTGCCCGCAGCCGCGGGGAGCGTCGGATTCCCGAACGGGTTCTACCCGACCACGGACGCCCGTCCCGCGAACGAAGGAGCCGTGCAGTGAGGCGCCGCACCCGCAAGCAGCAGATCGCGATCAGCGAGGCCGAGCTCGTCGACATGACGCGCGACCTCGATGACGTGCACCACGAGACGATGCCCTCGATGCACGACAGCCTGGCCGAGTGGCGCGAGTCGAGCACCGACGTGCGCGACGGGATCGCCCGGCTCGTGTCGACGCCGTCCAGTCGCCGGGCGTTCCTGCTCGGTGGCGGTGCGGTGCTGGGAGGCATGGCGCTCGTCGGCAGCGGCATGGGCGGCGGCCTCGCCGCTGCCGCGACCGGTCGCGGCGCGTCGGTGTCGACGGCGAAGTTGGCCGAGAAGCTGAGCGGTGACCTGGCGGTGGTGGCCCTCGCCGCGTCGCTCGAGCACCTCGCCGTCGGCACCTACCAAGCGGGCATCGACGCGGCGACGAAGGGCAGCCTCGGTGCTGTGCCACCGGCGGTGGTGACCTTCGCACAGACCGTCCAGGGCCAGCACAAGGCGCACGCGGCCGCGTGGAACGCGGTGCTCACCGGTGCCGGGAAGCAGGCGATCAGCGGCGTCGACACGACGGTGAAGAAGTCGGTCGACAAGGCCTTCGCGCAGGTGAAGGACGTCCCCGGGCTGGCCAAGCTCGCGCTCGAGCTCGAGAACGGCGCCGCCGCGACGTACCTGGCCGCGATCGGCGCGGTGAAGAGCCCGGCGGGCATCAAGACCGCGGCGACCATCCAGCCGGTCGAGATGCAGCACGCCGCCATCCTGGGGTTCCTCCTCGGCCAGTACCCGGTGCCCGACTCGTTCTCCAAGACCGACGGTGCCCGGACGACCTCCGACAAGATCGGCTGAGCGATTCGGCCGAATCGATGCTCCCGTCCGCCGGGTCCTGTGCGTTCTGTAACGTCGCTCGCACAGGACCCGGCGCGACGAGGAGGCCGCGATGAGGTATCGGGCGTTCGGACGGACGGGCGTGCAGGTCAGCCGCCTCTGCCTCGGGGCGATGATGTTCGGCCAGTGGGGCAACCCCGACCACGACGAGTCGATCGCGGTGATCCACGCTGCGCTCGACGCCGGCGTCAACTTCATCGACACCGCCGACGTGTACTCAGCGGGGGAGTCGGAGGAGATCGTCGCCAAGGCGCTCGTCGGTCGGCGCGACGACGTGGTGCTGGCCACGAAGTTCTTCGCGCCGATGGGTTCGGACCGGAACATGATGGGCGGATCGCGCCGCTGGATCATGCGGGAGTGCGAGAACAGCCTGCGCCGCTTGAACACCGACCACCTCGACCTGTACCAGATGCACCGGTCCGATCCGAACGTCGACATCGACGAGACACTCGGCGCGCTGAGCGACCTCGTGCACCAGGGCAAGGTGCGCTACCTCGGCAGCTCGACCTGGCCGGCGTCGGCGATCGTCGAGGCGCAGTGGGTCGCCGAGAAGCGCCAGCGCGAGCGGTTCGTGTGCGAGCAGCCGCCGTACTCGATCCTCGTGCGTGGGATCGAGGCCGATGTGCTGCCGACGTGCCTCCGTCACGACATGGCGGTCATCCCGTGGAGCCCGCTGGCGGGTGGGTGGTTGTCGGGCAAGTGGCGCAAGGACGGCGAGCGGGTCTCGACCCACCGGGCCAACCGCATGCCGGCGCGCTACGACCTCGACGATCCCGGCAACCAGCAGAAGCTCGACGCCGCCGATGCGCTCGGCCGGTTGGCCGACGACGCCGGCATCCCGCTCGTGCACCTCGCGGTGGCGTGGGTGCTGCGCAACCCGGCGGTGACGTCAGCCATCATCGGGCCCCGCACGATGGAGCAGCTGACGACGCAGCTGGGCGCGGCCGACGTCGACCTCGACGACGACGTCCTCGACCGGATCGACGAGATCGTCCCGCCCGGCACCACCTTCACGTGGGCCGATGCGGGCTGGGCGTCGCCGATGATCGCCGACGCACGGGCGCGGAGGCGTTCGCGGTGAACGCCGACGAAGCGACCGCGGTGGTCCAGGGCCTGGCGGAGCGCGGCCACGTGATCGGTGACGGGCGCAGCACGGGCGCGTCGGGCGGTGTGTACGCGCACCACAACCCGGCGACCGGCGTGCTGCAGGCAGAGGTGCCACTCGGCGGCGCGGCCGAGGTCGACGACGCGGTCGGTGCCGCGCGCGACGCGCGCGGGACGTGGCGGGCCGTGCCGATGCCGGAGCGCATCGCGATCCTGTCGCGCCTGGCTGACCTGCTCGAAGCGCGCGACGACGAGGCCTGCGCGATCAACGCACTCGACAACGGCACGCCGGTGAGCGGCATGCGCTCGGGCGCGTACACCGCGGCTTGGACGCGCTACTACGCGGGCTGGATCGACAAGCTCGACGGCGAGGTCGTGCCGGTCGGGGGCGACGTGCTCGATGTCGTCCTGCCCGAGCCCTACGGCGTGATCGGCGCGATCGTGCCGTGGAACGGACCGATGATGGGCATGGGCCAGAAGGCGGTCCCCGCGTTGGCCGCCGGCAACACCGTGGTGGTGAAACCGCCCGAGCTCGCTCCGTTCGGCGCGCTGCGCTTCGCGGAGCTCGCGCTGGAGGCGGGTCTGCCACCCGGCGCGCTCAACGTGGTCGTCGGCGGTGCTGCGGCGGGCGACGCGCTCGTGCGGCATCCCGGCGTCGACAAGGTGTCGTTCACCGGCGGCTGCGCGACGGCGCGGTCGGTGATGGTCGCGGCGTCGGAGACCCTCACCCCGCTCACCTTCGAGCTCGGCGGGAAGAGCGCGAACATCGTCTTCCCCGACGCCGATCTCGACGTGGCCACGTCGATGGCGGCCATGCTCGGTGCGGTCCTGCTCAGCGGTCAGGGTTGCGCGCTCCCGACCCGGCTGTACGTGCACGACGACATCTACGACGAGGTCGTGGCGCGTGTCGTCACCCAGGTGGAGCGGGTGAACGTCGGCGACCCCTTCGACCCCGCGGTGCTCATGGGGCCGGTGGTGAACGCGGCCGCGTGCGATCGAATCCTCGGCGTGATCACCCGCGCGGTCGACGAGGGGTCAGGGAAGCTGCTCACCGGCGGTGTGCGACTCGATGGCGCGCTCGCCGACGGCTACTTCGTCGCCCCGACCGTGTTCGGCGACGTCGACCACGACAGCTCGCTCGCGCGCGAGGAGATCTTCGGTCCCGTCCTGTCGGTGCTGCGGTTCCACGACGAGGACGAGGTGGTGGCCAAGGCCAACGACAGCCCGTTCGGGCTCTCGGCCTACCTCCACACCCGTGACGGCGCGCGCGGGCAGCGGGTCGCTCGTCAGCTCGAGGTCGGCACCGTCATCGTCAACGGCTTCCCGGGCATGTCCCCGGGCGCGCCGTTCGGCGGCGTGAAGCAGAGCGGGTTCGGCCGCGAGGGTGGACGTGCAGGGATCGACGAGTTCGTCCGGCGCAAGAACGTCGTCTTCGGCTGACCATCGCGTTCTCTCACCGTTCGAGCGCGACAGAGGCGGCCCAAGGGCGCCAAAACGAATTGGGTGGGGGCTACGGGTCGAGGCGGGCGGTGGCGGTGCCGGTGAGGACGGTGGTGCCGTCCTGGTCGACGGTGGTGATCGAGACGTCGGCGTAGTGCTCCCCGCCCTCCTCGCGCACTGCGTCGACGACCGCGGTGGCGGTGAGCGTGGCGCCCGGCCACACCTGACGGACGAAGCGCACGCCGTACTTCGTGATCCGGCCGACGTCGAACCAGTCGGTCACCACCCGTCCGGTCATGCCCATCGTGAGCATCCCGTGGGCGAAGATGCCGGGATAGCCGGCGACCTCGCGGGCGAACTTCTCGTCGCTGTGGAGCGGGTTGTAGTCGCCCGACGCACCGGCGTACATCACGATCTGGGTGCGGGTGAGGTCGTCGACGAGCTGCAGCTCCTTCGAGTCACCGACGTTCAGGCTGCCGGCGCTGATGCTCACTTGGGACCCTCCGTCAGGACCGCGACGGTGCGCGCGGTGATCACGACCTCGTCGTTCTGGTCGAGGTACTCGGTGACGAGCTCGGTGAACTTCAGCGTCCCCGAACGTCCCTGCTTCTCCCACTGCTCGCCCTTGCGGCCGCGTGCGTGGAGCACGTCGCCGACGACGAGCGGCCGGTGGTACTCGTAGTGCTGCTCGGCGTGCAGCGACGTCCCGCCGCCACCCCCACCGCCGCCTCCACCGCCCGAAGGCACGGTGGGCTTGGCACCGGTGGCCTCACGGCCTGAACCGAACCACGGCTCACCGGGCTTCGGGCGCAACGGGTAGTCGGGGTCGAACTGCGCGCTGGCGGTCACGAACGTCGGTGGCGCCGGGATCACGCCCACCTCGGACGCGGCGGCGACGTCGGCGTCGGCGTAGATCGGGTTCGGGTCTCCGATGGCGCGGGCGAACATCAACACGTGCCCGGCCTCGATGGGGAAGCGTTCGATGGCCATGGCGCGGGAGGATCACCCGGCTCGCACGACGTTGTCAAGAGCCGGTGTCACAGGCTCATGAAGTGACCGCCGTCGATGGCGAGCGTCTGTCCGGTCACGAACGCGGCGTCCGCGCTCACCAGGAACGCGATGCCGCGACCGACGTCGGGCTCGGGGTCGCCGAGGCGGCCCATGGGCACGCGCCGGGCCAGCCGCTCCTCCATCTCCGGGTCCTCGGCGATGGCGTTGACCATCGCCGGCGAGTACGCGAGCGGCGAGACGACGTTGACGGTGACGCCGAGGGGCGCCCACTCGCGGGCGAGGCTCTTGGCGAAGCCCCGGAGCGCGCCCTTCATGGTGGCGTACACGGGCAGCGTCGCGCTGCCTTCGATGCCGGC
>DASUAS010000190.1:0-2973 GCA_035763625.1 Acidimicrobiia bacterium | reverse complement strand
GCGAGGCCGAGTCCGAGCCCGATCAACACACCGGCGAGCAGGAAGATGAGGATGACGACGACGGTGGCGTCCATCTCTTACCGTCGATTCCGTTCCGGCGTCCCGGCCGTCCGGCCACGCTTCCGCTGCATCTTCATCGCGCGGAGCCTACGCGGAGCGGCCTACGCGGAGGGCAAGGCGATTCCGGCGTCTTCGAGCGCGGCCTTGATCCGCACGCGCAGCTCGCGCTCGACCCGCCACTGCTCCTGTGGACGCGTGCGGACCACCACGCGGATCACGACCCGACCCGGGGCGAACGACTCGACACCGAGCACGCTGGGCTCGGCCAGGATGATCGACGCGTAGTCGGGGTCGTGCCACACCGCATCGGTGACGACCCGGATCACGTCGGTGGCCGCGCCGGTGTCGGCCTCGTAGGTCACCGGCACGTCGACGACCGCGCGCGACCACTGCTGCGACTTGTTGCCCACGCGCAGGATCGTGCCGTTCGGGATGTGCCACACGACCCCGTCCGCGTCGCGCAGTCGCGTGGTACGCAGGCTCACGCCCTCGACGGTGCCGGTGGCGACGCCGGTGTCGATCACGTCGCCGACGCCGTACTGGTCTTCCATGAGCATGAACAGGCCGGTGAGGAAGTCCTTCACCAGCGACTGCGCGCCGAAGCCGAGCGCGACGCCGGCGATCCCCGCACCGGCGATGAGAGGCCCGAGGCTGATGCCGAGGATCTCGAGCACGGTGAGCAGCGCGATCGACCAGATCGTGATGGTCACGATGCTGCGCACCACCGCGCCGATGGTCTCGGCGCGTTGCGTGCGACGAGCTTGAGGCATCGGACCGGTGTCGACGAAGGACACCGCCTTCATCGAAGCCAGCTTCTCCACCCCACCGCTCAGGTGCCTCACCATTCGCCGCACGAGCACGCGCGTGATCCGCACGAGGATCCACGCGCCGAGCAGCACCACCAGGATGCGGATGGGCTTCGACAGCGCGTCGGCGACGTCGGCCGCGTGCGTGTCACCGGTGATGCGGTAGACGGTCGAGCACAGCCACGACTGCTCGCCCTTGGGTCCGCAGGCCTGGACCAGCCCGGGGTCGGACGCCGCCGCGAGCACGAGCGACGCAGACATCACGATCATCGTCCCGGTCAGGCCACGGGCAGGTCGTCGCTCACGCGCTGGCTCACGACTCGGCTCGAACCGCCGGGTGGCATCGAGACGCCGTAGAGGCAGTCGGCCGCCTCCATCGTGCGCTTCTGGTGGGAGACCACCAGCAGTTGCGCCTCGTTGCGGAACTCGTGGATGAGGTCGAGGAAGCGATGGAGGTTCACGTCGTCGAGCGCGGCCTCGACCTCGTCCATCAGGTAGAAGGGCGACGGCCGGGCCCGGAAGACCGCGAACAGGAACGCGAGCGCGGTGAGCGAACGCTCGCCCCCGGACAACAGCGAGAGGCGCCGCACGTTCTTGCCCGACGGACGCGCCTCCATCTCGATGCCGGTGTTGAGGAGGTCGTCGGGATCGGTGAGCACGAGCTTGCCCGACCCGCCCGGGAACAACGTGGTGAACAGGTCGACGAAGTTCTGGCTCACGTCGGCGAACGCTTCGGCGAACACCGAGACGATCTCCTGGTCGACCGCCTTGATGACGCGGTTGAGCTCACGTCGGCTCGCCTTCACGTCTTCGAGCTGCGCCTGCAGGAACTCGTGGCGCTCGAGCAGCGCGTCGTGCTCCTCGAGCGCCAGGGGGTTGATCGGGCCCATGAGTCGCAGCTCGCGGTCGAGGTCACGGGCGCGCCCGGCGAGCGTCGTCCCCGCGGGCACCTCGGGCGCGGGCGCGTCGAGCGCGACCGCCGGCTCGACGTCGTGCTCGGTGCGCAGGCGCTCGATCGCGGTCTCCAGCCGGAGCCGGGTCTCGGTCTCTTCGACGTCGCGTCGCTGGAGCAGCTCACGCGCCTCGAGCAGCTCCTGCTCGGCCTCGGCACGCGTCGTGCGCAGGGCCTGGAGCTGATCGCTGGCGGCGGCGGCGCGCTCGGCTTCGGCGCGCCGGGCGGTGCGCCACCGCGCCAGCAGCTCGTCGATGCGGTCGGTGAGCTCGGCGAGCCGGCCACCGACGGCGGTGTAGCCGAGGCCCCGCTGCTCCAGCGCGATCCGGTGGTGTTCGGCCTCGGCCCGACGCTCGGGATTGCGCGCGAGGCGATCGTCGACCTCCGTGAGCCGGTGTTCGAGCACACGACGCCGCTCCGCGAGCTGCGCGGTGCGCACGTCGAGGTCGCGACGCTGGCCGGCCACCGTGGTGGCACGCTCGTCGAGCTCGAGCTGCACGAGCGCGCGCGACTCGAAGAGCGACTGGGCCTCGGCCGCTTCCGCTTCGAGGGCGGGTACCCGCACCTCGAGCGCGGCGATGCCCTCGACGTCGGTGGCCCGCTGGGCCTGGAGCGCTTCCTGCTCGGCCGCGATCCCGGCGAGCTCGACCTCACGTTGGGCGCGCTCGGCGTGGACGCGAGCGCGCGACCGCTCGATGCCGTCGAGCTCGTGCACCGCGCGTCGTTCGGCCTCGGTCGCGGCAGCCTCGTCACGACGCCGCGCGTCGAGCTCGCCGCGCGCCGCGTCGAGGGTCTCGCGCACCACGACGCGCGCTTCGTCGGCTTCGTCGGCGCGCGTACGCGCGTCCTCGAGCGCGGCGCGGGTGGCCGCGAGCGCGTCGCCCCCGAGACGCCAGGATCCGCGACCACCGAAGCGGTCGCCGCGGTCGGTGACGACCGTGAGCGACGGGTCGCGCAGCGCGAGGTCGAGGGCGCGCGACCAGTCGCCGTCGGCGAGGAGCGCACCGTCGAGCAGACGCTCGACCGCGGCGGCGAGGCCGGGGGTCGCGCTGCGCACGTGGTCGGCGAGCGGACGGGCACCGGGGACGCTCGGCGCCGGCGCGCGCGCCGCAGTGGCGTCGGCCACCACGAGGAGCGCGCCCGAGTCGCCGTCGG
>DASUAS010000189.1:0-4598 GCA_035763625.1 Acidimicrobiia bacterium | reverse complement strand
GGTCCAGTAGGCGTCGGCGATCGCCTCCAGCGCCTCGCGACCGGCGCGCCCGATCACCGACGCGCGCAGACCGTCGCCGAGGCGGAGCACGGAGTCGAGCGCCAGGTCGCGCAGCAACCCGTCGAGCCCGTCGACGTGCGCGTAGAGCGACTGGCTCCGGATGCCGAGTCGGGCGGCCAGCGCGGCCAGCGTCAGCGACCCGACGCCGGCCTGGTCGGCGAGGTCGCCCGCGGCATCGACGACCGTGTCGTGGTCGAGCCCCACCTGCGTGGCCATCGCGTAGCGGCCTCCGATCGAGAGTCTGACGCGATGAGCAAGATACCTGAGGCCATCAGGCAGGGGACGCGTCCGGCTGCGGCGAGTCGCGCGGCGCGGGGCGCGGCGCGGGGCGCGGCGCGCCCTCGGCGACCCCGTGACGGCCGGCGCCCGCGGCGAAGCGCGCCGCGCCGTCCATCGCCCCTGGCGCGCGCAACGTCTCGATGCCCAGGCGGCCCTCCTGCTGCAGCGCCTCGTCGAGCGGCAGGTCCCACTGCGCGTAGACCGACGCCCGGTCGTTGCGGAGGCAGACCTGGGGGAGCGCGGCGAGCTCGGTCGCGAGCGTGACCGCGGCGTCGCGGGCCGTCCCGGCCGGTACCACGCGGTTCGCGAGCCCGAGCCGGAGCGCCTCGTCGGCGCTCACCGCACGACCGGTGAGGATCAGGTCGAGCGCCGGGCCCTGCCCGATGATCCGGGGCAGGCGCACGGTGCCGCCGTCGACCAGCGGCACGCCCCAGCGGCGACAGAACACGCCGAACACCGCGGTCTCGGACGCCACCCGCAGGTCGCACCACAGCGCGAGCTCCAGCCCGCCCGCAACCGCGTGACCCTCGACCGCGGCGATGACCGGCTTCGCCAGCTGCAGGCGCGTCGGTCCGAGCGGACCATCGCCGTCAGCAGAGAGGTGGTTGACGCGTTCGCGGTTCGGGTCGGACATCGCCTTGAGGTCCGCGCCGGCGCAGAAGACGCCGCCGGAACCCGTGAGCACCGCGGCGGCGAGGCCATCGTCGGCGTCGAAGCGTGTGAACGCGTCGGTGAGCGCGGCCGCCGTCGGCCGATCGACCGCGTTGCGGACGTCGGGCCGGTCGATGGTCACGACCGCGACAGGGCCGACGACCTCGTAGTGCACCGTCATGACCGGTCCTCTCTCGCAGGTGTCAGTAGACGATGACGCTGCGCAGCGCGATCACGACCACGGTGAGCACGATGTCGCATCCGATGGCGACGGCCGCGACCACGGGGCTCCAACGATGTTGGAGCCGGACCGCTTCGGTGCCGCCGATCCCGAGCCGCTCGCCGAGGCGGGGGAGCAACGACGGCACCGTGACCAGCCACACGACGATCGCGAGCTGCCCGCACGCCAACGGGACCCCCGAACCGGTCGCGAGCGCGACGATCGCGGTGACGAGGAGGATCAGCACCGGTGCCGCCATCTGCGCGAGCACGAACCGCACCCGCGTGGCCATCGACGCCGGCTCGGGGTCGTCGGTGCTGAACGACACCGGGACCTCGAGCGACGCCGCCACCTCGTCGGGCTCGATCGCCCGGCGGGCACAGCGACGGCACGACGGCACCAGGCCCCCGAAGCGGCGGTGGGCGAAGGTCTCGGCCCGCTGGCCGCAGCGGACGCACACGCCGTGGAACCGCACGTGGATCACCCGCTGGTGGCTGGCGCGGTAGCCGTGGTCGTGCTCGATCACCCGTCCCGCGAGCTCCACGTCGAGCACCGCGAGCTCGGGCTCGTCGGCGCCGAGGCGCCAGAGCTGGGTGTCGTCGGCGACCGCGTAGAACCCGCAGCTGCAGTCGGCGGCGGGCGCTTCGTGGTCGGTGAGCGCGCAGGAGGCGTGGGCGACGGCTCCGTAGGCCTCGCCCAGCTGGCGGAAGAACGCGGGGCGCAGCACGACGCGGTCCTGCTCGATGCCGAGACGGGCCAGCTTGCGGGCCGCGATCGGCGTTGCGTAGACGTCCCACGGCAGGCTCACGGCGCCCCCGCGGGCACCGGCTCGGGGTCGGCGGGCGTCACGACCGGTGCGGGCTCCTTCGCTGGCGCCTCGACGGGCGTCGCCGGTGGCGGAACCGGGATGTGGATCTCCCGCTTCGGTTCGCCGATCCGTCCCATGGAGCTCCTCGATCAGTCGCGCACGCCCGGGATCACATTCTCCGCCACGTCGCGCATCGTGTCGAGGGTCTCCGCCCGCGACGACCGGTGGAGGCCCACCTGCACGTGGTCGACGCCGATCTCGCGGTACTGCGCGAGCAGCTCGCCGAGGGAGCGGTCGTTGCGCACCGGTGTGCTGGTGAACAGCTGCAGCGACGCCGGGTCACGCCCGCTGCGTTCGGCCGATTCGCGGACGCGGGGCCAGTGCTCGACGACGCGCTCGGGCGACATCTGCGCCGCGATCCAACCGTCACCGATCCGTCCAGCGCGCTCGAGCGCGACGTCGGAGTGGCCACCGACGAGGATCGGGATCGGGCGTTGCACCGGCCGGGGCTCCGGGTCCATCGGTGGGAGGTCGTGGAACTCGCCGTGGAACTCGACCAGGTCGCCCTCCGCGCACCACAGGGTGCGCATCAGCGCGATGTGCTCCTCGCTGCGGGCACCGCGGCGGTCCCAGGGCATGCCCATCGCCTCGGCCTCCTCGCGCAGCCACCCGACGCCGACGCCGTAGACCACCCGTCCCCCGCTGTAGACGTCGAGGGTGGCGAGGGCGCGGGCGTTGTGCACCGCGTTGCGGATCGGGAGCACGGCGACCGCGGTGCCGAGGCGGATCCGTTCGGTGAACCCCGCCACCCACGTGAGCGTCGTCATCATCTCGTAGTTCGGCGAGAGCAGCCCCGACACCGCGTCGTCGCCGATCTTGGCCGGCTTGCGTCCCAGCGTGTAGTCGGAGTCGGTGTGGTGGGGCATCACGAGGTGGTCGACGGCCCAGAGGCTGTCGAAGCCGAGCTGCTCGGCCGTCGTGCAGTACTCGCGCACCCACTCCGGTGACGCGTACCGGCCGGTGTGGGGGATGGTGACGCCGACGTCCATGCGTCGACGCTAGGCGGGAGCGGGCTTCGCCCGTCCCGCCGTCGGGGACGGAGTGAGCGGCAGCGAACGACGGGGGGATGACGCGACCTCGAAGTCGTCGAGGTCGGGGTGCTCGGTGCGGGCGCGGTACTCGCTCATCGAGCCCGGCCACTGGGTCACGATGCGCGACCCGACGCGGTAGTAGCCGTTGCAGCCGGCCTGCCACACCTCGACGCCGTCGAGCGTGCGTTGGAGCGCGTCGTTGTACTCGTCCATCACGTCGCGCTTCACGTCCACCCATGCGAGGTCGTGGTCGTCCATGGCGTCGAGCATCTTCATCACGTAGTCGACCTGGCACTCGATCATGTAGATGATCGAGCCGTTGTTGGTGTTCGGTCCGTAGAGCATGAACAGGTTGGGGAAGCCGGCGGTGGTGATGCCGAGGAAGGCCTGGGCGCCGTCGGCCCAGGCGTCGTCGATGTCGAGGCCGTCGCGACCGACGACGTCGAGCGCGGCGAGGAACTTGGTGGTGGCGAAGCCGGTGGCGAGGATGATCGTGTCGACGTCGCGCGTCCGGCCGTCGGCGGTGACGATCCCGGTCTCGGTGATCTCGACGATCGGCTCGGTCACCAGCTCGACGTGCGGCAGGTTGAACGTGGGGTAGTAGACGTTCGACGCCAGCGGCCGCTTGCAGCCGAACGGCATCTCGGGCGTGAGCAGGTCGCGGAGCGCGGGGTCGTCGACCTTCCCGATGTTGTGGCGCCCGGCCTGCTCGGCCAGGGCACGGCGATCGGGGTCGGCGAACGTGAGGTTGGGGTCGATGCCGGTGAAGATCTCGTCGCGCACCGCGTCCACGCGGCCGGGATCGGCGGCGAACTCGGCGAGCTCCTCCTCGGAGTACGGGTCGTCCTCCTTGGGCGACACCCAGTTCGGTGTGCGCTGGTAGACCGCCAGCGAACGGACGATCGGCGCGATCTCGGGGACGAGCTGCACCGCGCTCGCCGCGCTGCCGATCACCGCCACGGATTCCCCGGTGAGGTCGTGGTCGTCGGCCCACTGCGCGGAGTGGAACATCGTGCCCTGGAAGCGGTCGAGACCCGGAATGTCGGGCTGCACCGGCGCACCGAACATGCCGATCGCGCTGACCACGATCTCGGCGTCGAGCGTCTCCTCGGTGCCGTCGGCGTTCGCCACGGTGACGTGCCAGACCGCGGCGTCGTCGTCCCAGCGCGCGCGCCGCACCGTGGTCGAGAGGCGCAGGTGGGGGGTGAGCCCGAAGCGGTCGACGACGTCCTCGAGGTACGCCTTGATCTCCGGCTGGCGTGCGTAGCGGCAGGACCACGCCGGGTTCGGGGCGAAGGAGAACGAGTAGAGGTGCGACTTGATGTCACACTCCGCACCCGGATAGCGGTTGTGGAACCACGTGCCGCCGATGCCCGCGGCCTGCTCCAGGATCACGAAGTCGTGGTGGCCGCGTTCGAGGAGCGAGACACCCGTGCAGATGCCACCCGGGCCGGCACCGATGATCGCGACACGACGCGCGACACGACGC
>DASUAS010000188.1:0-12606 GCA_035763625.1 Acidimicrobiia bacterium | reverse complement strand
CTCATGACCGCGACCGCGGTGCTCATCCCGGGACAGTCAAGCGACGCGTGCGCGATCGAGATCATCGGTGTCGGTGTGGTCACCAGCCTGGTCGTGCTGCGGCTGCAGTCGGGAGTGCGGGGCATCGTCGTCCCCCGCGGTGACCGGGGTCCCACGTGGGGCAGCGTGGTGAGCCGCCGGCTCCTCGGGTTCGGCAGCGCGGCGCTGCTCGTCGTCGCCGGGGTCACCCTGCTCGCCCAGGGTGGCGGAGGCCTCTACTGGTGGCCGGCCGCGATCGTCGTCGCCTACCTCGGCGCGCTGATCGACGCCTGGGTGCTGCTGGTCGAGATCCTCCGCTGACCCCACCCATCTCGCGTTTTCACACCGTCCGAGCGCGCATATCACGGTTCAAGGGCGCCAAAAAGAGGGGTTGGGGGAGAACTTAGGTGCGGAAGCGCCAGGCGACGTGGTCGCGGCGGGCGCGGAGCTCGGCCCGGCGTTCCTCGGTGCTGACGACGGGCTCGTCGGCGGGGAGCGCGTCGCGCACGTCGGCGAACTTCACCACCCGGGCAGCGGGCGACGGCGGACCGCCTTCGGGCCAGAACCAGCGGAGCGTGAGCAGCGCTTCACGGCGCCCCTCGGTGTCGAGCCAGTTGGCGACGCCGGGATCCTCGGGCGCGACGACGACCCGGATGCGGCCGTCGTCGCTGATGCGGGTCTGGGTGTGGTTGCGGGTGGTGACGCGCGTCGCGAACTCGAGCGCCTCCCACCACGCGAGCGTGTAGAGGTGGAAGCTCCAGTACCGGCTCTGGGGGACGTCGCACTCGACGACCAACGCCTCGTCGGGTGCGAGATCGAAGAAGCAGAACGCGTACTTCGCCGCTGCCAGGCCGCGCTTCACGTCGTACCCGCCGCCGAAGACGTTGTCGGTCTGCTCGGCGCGCGCGTCGAGCATGTACTGGTTCCAGTACGTGAGCGAGCGGTGCAGGTGCGTCGCCGCCTCGTCGAGTCCGAAGGCCAGGCTCTCCGACGTGAACGGCGCGCTCGGACCCTCGGCGTCGAGGCACTCGATGGTGAACGTCGCCGGCTCCCGCGGCTGCCAGTCGAAGTAGTACTCGCGGATGGACACCGACAGCGCCCCCTCGGGGAGCGGCACGCGGTTCGGTTCGTCACCCTCGCCACCGAGCAGGATCTCGAAGTCGTCATCCGGTGAGAGGCCGAGGTCGTGCGCGTTGAGCTCGGCGATGGTGCCGTTGTTCTCCATGTGCATGAAGTTGCGCCGGATGGCGAGGATGAAGTCTTCGCACGAGTGCATGCGCCCGACGATGCGGTACGTCAGCGACGGGTGCACGCGTGCGTGACGGTAGATGTTGTCGGCATTGGGTCCGCCCCACTGCAGGACGAGGTCGTTCTGGCGCTGGAACATCGGCGCGCGTGGGTCCTGGTGCGCGAGCGACCACTCCATCCAGCAGACCGCCTGCAGCGCGAGGTGCCGCAGGCCCTCGAGGTCGGAAGCCTCGTCGGCGGGAAAGGGAGGCGACGTGACCGCGCGCCCGAGCTCGTCGAGGCGCTGGACGAACTCCTGCCAGCGGGCCAGGTCCGCGTTCACGCCAGCTCCTCCGGCACCGAGAAGTGCCGCTGGTAGCGCGCGAAGCGGGCGCGCTCCACGTCGGGATCGAGGCCCAGATCGGCGAACGAGTACTCGTGCTTCCCGTGCTGGTCCTTGGGCCGACCGGCCAGATACGCGCGCATGGCGTCGGCGGTCGCGGGAGTGAGCGACGTGCCGAGCGCGCGGTACAGCTCGTCGATCACGCCGATCTGGTCTCGCACGAAGTCGGCGTAGTGGACGTGGTGCACGCGCGCCGGGTCGAGGGTGCCGTCGGTCGCCGCAGTGGTGAGGTCGTCGAGGGCGGTCGTCCACATGTCCTCGTGGTACCGACCGATCTCGGCGAAGTCGACGCGGTCGCTGTGCGCCCAGCGCAGCGTCGCCACCAGGCTGGTGAGCGACGCGAGGACGGTGAGCGGATCGCGGTGCGTGATCACGAGCCGTGCGTCGGGGTACACCGCGAGCAACGTCGGCAGCGCGCTCACGTGGACCGGCGACTTCAGCACCCAGTGCACGTCGCGCGCGCGGCGCTGCAGCACCTGCAGCACCAGTCGGTGCATGTCGTAGGCGGGCCGCAGGTCGCAGCGCTGGTACCAGTCGACGTACGACGGCACGTGGTATCGGGCGGTGAACTCCTCCGACCGGAACGCGAACGACATCGCCGACAGACACTCCTTGTGCATGCGGCCGCGGTACACGTGGATGGCGTCGAGCTCACCGGCGACCTGTCCCGGTAGGCGCAACTCCCGGTCGGCGAGGGGGATGCGGGCGTCGGCCGCGAAGCGCTCGGGATCGGGATCGGGCGGCGGGACCGGACGCAGGAGCTCCCAGCCCTCGGGGACACGCGATCCAGGGTCCTGCGCCAGCATCGCGTGGAGGATCGTGGTGCCGGTGCGGGGCGCGCCGGTGACGAACCACGGCGCGAGGACCTCCTCGTCGACGACGCCCGGATCCTGGCGCACGTACTGGTTGAGCTGCAGGCGCACCTCGAGGAAGCGCAGCAGGAAGCGTCGGGTCATCCAGCGACCGATGACGGTCAGCTCGGCCTCCTGCTCGAGCGCGGGGAGCAGCACGTCGAGCGGCTCGAGGAAGTCGTCACCGCCGAAGTCGGCCATCCCGCCGTCGGCGACGCCGAGCGCAGCGCGGGCCTCGGCGAGGAGCGCGTCGCGTGCGAGCGGCAACTCGGCGACCTCGGCGATCGGCACGATGGCGCCGGCGTTGACGGCCTGCACCCACTCGGGGCGTGCCGGCCGCTCCCACGTCATGCTCGTCCGCTCACGTCGCCTCGGCGCGTTCGACCATCTCCTCGAGCAGGTCGCGGAACATGATCACGTCGTCGAGGTCATCGGGCTGCTCGGCGTCGCCATAGGCCACCGAGCGCAGGGTGGTGCGGATCGACACGATGGCGAAGCGCTGCGCCGCGAACATCTCGTACCACTCGAGGTCGCGCACCTCGCGGCCCGATTCCTCGAAGTAGATCTCGGCGACGCGGTCACGTTGGAAGAATCCATCCAGGCACGGCATGTCGTACCGCTTCGTCAGGTCTTCGAAGAAGCGGTGCATGAAGATCATCCACGCCACGTCGACCTCGGCGGGTCCGAGCGCGGCCATCTCCCAGTCGAGGACGGCGACGGGCACGAAGTCGCGGAACATCATGTTGCCGATGCGGCTGTCGCCCCAGTTGAGGACGGTCGGACCTTCGGCCGGTCGCGTCTTGTCCAGCGCCGCGAAGGTGCGCTCGATCAGCGGGACGGTCTCGCCGTCCCGCGCCCAGTCGTAGTACCAGCGCTGGTACTCGAGGTGCTGGTCGAGCGCGCCAGTGCCGAACTTGGGTCGGTCGAGGAACGCGAGGTCGTGGGTCTCGGGCGTGAGCGCGTGCAGTCGCGCGAGCACGCGCACCGACTCGCGCTCGAGCGTGCGCTGGTCGGCCTCCGACGCCTCGAACAGCCACCCGGCCATCGTGTACGGCGGGATGTCGGACGGGACGATGCCGTCGACCCGGCGCATCAGGAGGAACGGCGAACCGAGCCAGCTGTCGTCGGTCTCGTGCGTCAGCACCTCGGGAACCGGCACCTCGGTGTGGTCGGCCACGGTCTGCATGACCCGCCGCTGCAACTCCAGGTCGTACTCCGGGAACACCGGGAACTGCTGCGAGGCGAGCGGTGCGAGACGGGCGACGAAGCGCTCCTGGCGTCCCTCGGTCTCGACGGTGAAGAGCAACGTCTCGCTCGACATGCCGCTGCCCTCGGGCGCGGTGACCTCGGTGACGGCGGCCCCCGGGGCCATCCGGGCTTCCCACCACGCGGTGATCCGGTCGGCCATCGCCGCGGGGTCGCTGCGCCACGGCGTCGAGATGGTCGGTTCCTCGCTGGTCATCGTTCCCCCGGACTCCGATGCGTCGTGCGCGGCGAGTGCGTCGTGCGGCGCCAGTCTGGCATCTCGATAGGCTTCGCCTCCGTGCGTGGGGTCCGGTGCGGCGGGGGAGTCGGTGATGGCTCGGCGCAAGCGATTGGCGACGGGACTCGCCGCGCTCGCGGTCGCCGCGCTCGCGGCCGCGTGCGTGCCGCCCCCGCCCCCGCCGCCGCCCAAGCCGCCGGTGCTCGACGCCGCGTGCAACGCCAAGCTGATCGCGTCCACCACGGGGACGGTCGCGTCGGACGCCATCGACGAGGCGTCGGGCATCGCCGCCAGCCGACGGGTCGACGGTGTCTGGTGGGTGCACAACGACTCCGGTGACACGGCGCGCGTGTTCGCGATCGGCAGCACCGGCACGACGCTCGGTGAGTACGCGCTCTCCGGCGCCACCGCGGTCGACTGGGAGGACATCGCGGCCGGGCCGGGGCCGTCGGCGGGCGTGTCGTACCTCTACGTCGGCGACATCGGTGACAACGCGAAGTCGCGCGCTTCGGTGCAGGTGTACCGGGTGCCCGAGCCGCTCGTGAACCCGACTGCGCCGGTGACGACGCCGCAGACGCTCACCGGGGTCGCGACGTTGACCTTCCTCTACCCCGACGGCCCGCACGACGCCGAGGCGCTCCTCGTCGACCCGGTGACCGGTCAGCTGTTCATCATCACCAAGGACCTGAACGGTGGCGTGGCGCAGGTGTTCGGGGCTCCGGCCGACCTGGCGGCGGGCTCGACGACCACGCTGACCCAGGTGGCCACCTTCACGCTCGGCGCGCTGCAGGGTGTGACCGCCGCCGACGTCACGCCCGCCGGCGACGTCGTCGCGCTGCGCACGTACTTCGGGGTGCGCCTCTACCCGCGCCCCGCCGGCACCTCGCTGGGCGACGCGTTCTCGCAGACGCCCTGCACCGGCGCCGCGGCCCCCTTCGGCAGCGCGTCGTCGGCGTCGGAACCGCAGGGTGAGGCGCTCGGCTTCACCCGCGACGGCCGCGGCTACATGACGCTGAGCGAGGGCGTGCACGTCCCGCTCCACCGCTTCGTCGCGCCCTGAACCGGTTTAGGGTGGCGCCACCGTCCCGAACGAGGGGGAGCCATGCCCAAGGCGATCATGTTCGTGCAGTCGAAGCCGTCGTCACCCGACCGCGAAGACGAGTACAACGACTGGTACACCAACACGCACCTCCCCGACGTGCTCGAGATCCCCGGCATCACAGGTGCGCGCCGCTTCAAGGCGAGCGACGTCGCGCCGCCCGGCGATGGCGCGCCTGAGTACTGCGCGGTCTACGAGCTCGACGTCGACGACCTGAGCGCGGTCATGCCCGAGCTCGCGGCGCGCTTCTCCGACGGTCGCATGCGCATGAGCGACGCCATGGAGATGGACCCGGCGCCGTCGTTCGTGATCTACGAGCTCCTCGACTGACCGATGATCGACCCCGAACGCGTCACCGTCTCGGTCGCGGACGGTGTTGCCGACGTTCGCCTCGTGCGCGCCGACAAGCGCAACGCGCTCGACCGGCGGATGCTCCAGGCGATCATCGAAGCGGGCGAGCAGATCGCTGCCGACCGCACGGTGCGGGCGGTCGTGCTCGCGGGCGACGGCAAGGCCTTCTGCGCAGGGCTCGACACCTCTCTCTTCGCGGCGATGGCGGAGACCGACCCGAGCGAGCGCGCGACGAACCCGGTCTCGGGGTCGATCCGCGTCGAGGCGGTGCAGGCGGTGCGGGTCTGGGTCGACATGGCCGCGCCGGTGGTCGCGGCCGTGCACGGTGTCGCCGTCGGTGGCGGCTTCCAGCTCGCCCTCGGTGCCGACCTGCGCGTGGTCGCGCCCGACGCACGACTCGGCGTCTTCGAGATCAAGTGGGGGATCGTGCCCGACATGTGCGGTACGCAGCTGCTGCCCCGTGTGGTCGGTCCCGACGTGGCGAAGGACCTCATGTTCACCGGACGCGAGGTCACCGGCGCCGAGGCCCAGACGCTCGGCCTGGTGACGCGGCTGAGTGACGACCCGCGCGCGACGGCGCTGGAGCTCGCGCGCGAGATCGCGTCGCGCAACCCCGATGCGATCAAGGTCATGAAGCGGCTCGTCGACGCGTCGTGGTCACTCCCGTTCGACGACGGCGTGCGTGAGGAGCGCGACCAGACGGAAGGGATGATCGGGTCGAAGAACCAGCTCGAAGCGGTGATCGCCAACCTGGAGCAGCGTCCGGGACGCTTCGAGGACTGACGCACCCGAGCTCTCGCCCGTGCGAATGGAGGAAGCCATGACGACTTCGCCGCTCGTGAACACGATCACCCTCGGTGTGGACGACCTCGGTCGGCAACGGGAGTTCTACCGGCAACTCGGCTGGCCCATCGTGTTCGACGACGGCGACTTCGTCGCGTTCGAGCTCCGCGGGATCGTGCTGACGCTGTTCCCGGTCGACAAGCTCGCCGTCGACGCCCGCACGCGCCCGGCACCCCGGTCCGACGACATCCGCCGCAGCGTCATCATCTCCGTCGACTCGCCCGAGCAGGTCGACGAGCTCGCGGATCGCGCGCGCGCGGCCGGGGCCACGTTCACGAAGCCTCCGGTCGATGCCGAGTTCTTCGAGGGTCGCGACGCGTACTTCCGCGATCCCGAGGGCAACTACTGGGAGATCGCCTACGCGCCTCCGGACAACCCCGTCGTCGCCGCCGCTCGGCGAGCGGCCGGGCTCGCACAGGGCGGGCGTTCGCCGTCCGCGGACCTTGGGTAAGGTCGTCGTCCCGACGATCGATCACTCACCCTGGGGGCACGTATGGCGCTCGATCCGCAAGCGAAGAAGGTGGCACTGCGCGCCATCAATTACGGCCTCTACGTGGTCACCGCGCAGGCCGACGGCGAGCTTGCCGCCGCTGGCGTCAACTGGCTCACCCAGACGTCGTTCGAGCCGCCGCTCGTCGTGGCCGGCATCAAGACCGACAACGACTCTCATCGCCTCATCGAGGCGACCGGCGTCTTCGCCGTGAACGTGCTCGGGAAGGATCAGCTCGACGTCGGCAAGGCCTTCTTCCGCACGTCGACGGTCGAAGGGTCGACCATCAACGGCTACACGTTCGAGGCCGGGCCCGAGACCGGTTGTCCGCTCCTGGTGGATCTTCCCTACTGGTTCGAGTGTCGTGTCACCGACTCGGTGAAGGGCGGGGACCACACCGTCTTCGTCGCCGAGGTCGTGTCGGCGGGCGTGCGAGACGACAGCGTCGTGCCCCTGCTGCTCCGCGACACCGGTATGAACTACGGCGGCTGAGCCACGTCGTAGATCTCGTGGCATCTTTCTCGGGCGGCGATGTCGAGATCCCTCGGCCGGCTCCGTCCCAGGGGTGATCCGGCCGACGAGGCCGGGCGTCACCCGAGGAGGACACCATGGCCAAGTACCTGTTGCTCAAGCACTACCGAGGCGCGCCGGCGCCGGTCAACGACATCCCGATGGACCAGTGGAAGCCGGAGGAGGTCGACGCGCACATCCGGTTCATGCAGGACTTCGCCGCTCGGCTCGAGGACAGCGGCGAGTTCGTCGACGCGCAGGCGTTGTCGCCCGACGGCGTCTGGGTCAGCTCCACCGGCGCCGGGAACCCACCGGCGACCGACGGCCCGTTCGCGGAGACCAAGGACCTGATCGCCGGCTGGATGGTGATCGACGTCGACAGCTACGAGCGGGCGATCGAGCTCGCGGGTGAGCTGTCGGCCGCGCCCGGGGCCAACGGGGAGCCGATCCACGAATGGCTGGAGCTCCGGCCCTTCCTGACCGCGCCGCCCACTGTCAATGAGTGACCGTGCACGACGTCGAGCTGCGTGAGCTCGCGCCAGCAGTGCTGAGCGTCCTCGTCCGTCGCGGTGCCGACTTCGCGACGGCCGAGGACGCGGTGCAAGAGGCTCTCATCCGGGCGCTCTCCGCGTGGGACGACGACGTGCCCGCCGACCCCACCGGTTGGCTCGTCACCGTGGCGTGGAGAGCGTTCCTCGACATGACGCGGTCGGACACCGCGCGCCGCGACCGAGAGGTCCGATTCGACACCGAGCCGCCACCCGGCGCGATCCCGAGCGCCGACGACACGCTGCACCTCTACTTCCTGTGCGCGCACCCCGATCTCACGTCATCGTCAGCGGTCGCGTTGACCCTCCGCGCGGTGGGTGGTCTCACCACACGCCAGATCGCGCAGGCCTACCTCGTGCCCGAGAGCACCATGGCGCAGCGCATCAGCCGCGCCAAGCGCACGGTGGGTCACGCCGGTGTCGATCGTCCGGGCGACGTGCGCACGGTGATGCGAGTGCTCTACCTCGTGTTCAACGAGGGATATTCGGGCGACGTCGATCTCGCGGCCGAGGCCATCCGGCTCACCCGGCAGCTGGCGGCGCTCGTGGACGACCCCGAGGTCGACGGCCTGCTCGCCCTGATGTTGCTGCACCAGGCCCGGCGGCGCAGCCGCACCCGAGCGGACGGAAGCATCGTGTCGCTCGCCGAGCAGGACCGCGGTCTGTGGGACACCGCGCTCATCGCCGAGGGCGTCGACTTCGCACGGGCTGCGCTGGCGCGCGATCAGCTCGGCGAGTACCAGGCGCAAGCGGCGATCGCCGCGCTCCACGCCGACGCGCCGCGGGTCGAGGAGACCGACTGGGTCCAGATCGTCGAGTGGTACGACGAGCTCCTCCGGTTCGCCGACACGCCGATCGTCCGGCTCAACCGTGCGGTCGCGATCGGCGAGGCCGACGGTGCGCGCGCAGGCCTGGCGGCACTGGCCGAGGTCGACGAGCACGTGCCTCGGCGTGAAGCGGTTGCCGCGTACCTCCACGAGCGCAACGGCGAGCTCGAGCTCGCGGCGCGCCTCTATGCCGACGCAGCTCGCAACGCACCGAACCTCGCCGAGCGCGACCATCAGACTCGTCAAGCCGCGCGCCTCAACCAGGAGCTGCAACGCCGCCGATGAGTCGGCGCGCGGCGCCTACTTGCCGCGGCCGAAGAACCAGCGCCGCCTCTTGGTCGGCGCGGGCGGCGCGGGTGGCGACGCCGGCGCCTCGTCGGCGACCGGCGCGTCGGGCGTCGTGGACGCCTCCGTGGAGCCAGTGCCGTTGGCGTGCGTGCCGTTGGTGCCGTTGCTGGTCGTGCCGTTGGTGCCGGGGGGAACCTCGGCGCGCCAGTGGACCTCTTCCAGCCGAGCGGTCACCACCGTGCCCACCACGGGCGCCGTCGGACGCGGCGGAGCGGGGGCCGGGCGGGAGGCCAGGCCTGGCGAATCGGGCGGGCGCGGCGCGGGTGTGGGCGCCGACGCGGTCACACCCGGTTCCGGCTCCGACGCCTCGGGCCCCGACTCCGACTCCGACTCGGACTCGGACTCGGGCGTCGCCGGCGGCGCCTCAGCGGCGATCTTGGCCGCCGACGCGAGGGCTTCGGCCTCGGCGCGCGTCGCCTTCGCCTCGGCCTCGGCGCGTTCGACGATCTGACGGGCGTCGAACGACGCCTGCTCCAGCATCTCGGCCGCCTTGCGCGCGGTCTCCTGCTCGGTTGCGTCGCGCAGGCGCGCGAGGTCGGTGGCGGACGACGAGCGCGCGTCGGCGACGACGCGAGTTGCTTCGTCGCGCGCGGCCTCGAGGAGCATCGAACGTTCGGCGTCGAGGCGGCGGAGGAAACCGGTGATCTCCTCGGTTGCCGCGGCGCGGATGGTCGCTGCTTCTTGCATCGCTTCGGCGACGATCTGATCGCGTCGTGCGCGCGCGTCGGACTCGGCGTCGCGTGTGATGCGCGCGGCCTTCAGCTCGGCTTCGGCGATCACGGCGCGCGCTTGCGCGTCGGCGGCGTTGCGCAGCTCCGTCGCGACCTCGGCGGCCGCCGCCGTCGCGGCGGTCACCGCGTCGGCGCGTCCCTGCTCGCGGATGCGCTCGACCTCGGAGTGGGCATCGGCCCGGAGGGTGGCGGTCTCCTCCGCCGCCGCGGCGTGGGCGGCCTCGCGGATCTGCGCGGCCGACGCCTCGGCCGCGATCAGCTCGAGCTGCGCGGTGAGGCGGGCCTGGCGCAGGGTGGCGACGGCTTTGCGGCGCAGTCGCTTGATCTGCTTCTTCGGGCTGCCACCCTTGCCAGACTGCTTCTGCTTGGCCATCGTCGGCCCAGGTTACGGACTTCGGGGCGCCAAGGCGTGCATGGGTGCGGGCTGCGGCCGTGGTCCCGGAGCGACGCCGCCCCCGGCTCCCGAGCGGGCAGACTGCCCGGCGTGCTCGGCACCTCCCACCCACTCCGGCGCGTCCGCGCCCGACGGACCGGCGGTCGCCTCGCGGTCGTCGCGATCGCGCTGGTGGTGCTCACGCTGGGCACCACCGCGCCCGCCCCGGCGGCCGATCCGGCGCCGCCACCCGGGCCCGGCGGATCGGTGGCGTGGAGCGCGACCGGCCGTCAGGCGCTCGGTCGTCCCGTGCTCTACACCGGGTCGGCGAACGGCGCGTTCGTGGCGTGGATGGACCCGCAGCTCTCGCGTCCGGTCGTGGTGCCCGGCACCGGCGACCCGCTCGGATCGCCGTGGGGCGGACAGGTCGCGCCCGACCAGCAGCCGTTCCTGGTGGCGGCGTTCAACGGTGGGTTCAAGTGGGGCGACTTCGACGGCGGCGTGATCGCGTTCGGCGCGTCGTATCGCAGCCCCGTCGGTGGTGAGGCGTCGCTGATCGTCTACGACGACGGCACCTTCACTGTCGGAGCATGGGGACGCGACAACGATCCCAACAAGCATGTGGTCGCGTTGCGTCAGAACCTCGGGATGCTCGTCGACGGTGGCGCGCCCACCGCGGCGGCGTCGAACCCGGGCTCGTGGGGTGCGTCGGTTGCAGGCGTCGCGACCGCGCGCGGCGCGGTGGGTGTCGACGCCAACGGCGCGCTCCTGTGGGCCGGTGGCCGCGTGAGTCCGCTCGATCTCGCCAACGCGCTCGTGGCCGCGGGAGCAGTGCGCGGCATGGAGCTCGACATCAACCCCGACTGGGTGAACTTCAACTCGTACGACGTCGGTGCCGACAACGTCGCGCACGGCAACGGCCTCTACGGCGCGACCGGTGCCGATCGCTATCTGCATCCCGACGGACGCGACTTCATCGCGGTGTTCATCCGTGGCACGGTCGTCACCGGCGCGACCGCCAAGCTCGGGACGGGCACGCTCGCCACCTCGGTGAAGGTGAGGTGAAGGCCCGCGCTCTTCACCACATGTGGTGAAGAACGCGCAGGTTTGGATCTCCAGCGACGGTCAGGTTTGGTCGAAGTCGAACCCGGGGTGGGTGCCGGTGGAGAGCATGCCGAGGAACCCGCCGTCGACCCAGAGCGCCTCGCCGGTGACGTAGCTGAAGCGCGGGCTGTTGAGGCACACCATCGGCCACGCCTGTTCCTGCGGGTCGGAGTAGCGGTGGATGACGCCGAGCGCGTTCTCGACGACGTCCTTGCCGGCGGCGTCTTCGAACGCGGGCATCATCGCGGTCTTGGTGGGACCGGGGTTGAGGCAGTTGAGTCGCACGCCCCGTTCACCGAACTTCACGCAGGTGGCGGCGACCCACTGGTTCACGACGACCTTGGACATGCGGTAGCCGCCCATCGGGAACGCGACCTCGGGGTTCGCCTCGCACCACGCGACGGCGTCGTCGAACGACCGGGTGGCGAGCAGCGGCGCGTAGTTGGCGAGCTCCTGCTGCCAGCCGACGCCCGCGCCCGAAGCGATGCACGAGACCGCGCCGCCCTCGGGGATCTTGGGGAGCAGGCCCTCGATGAGCTTGCGGGCGCCGATGAAGTTCACGATCGCGGTCTGCAGGTCGGTGAAGGGCGGACCGGGCAGCCCCGCGCAGCTGAACACCGCGTCGACCGGGCCGTCGATCTGCTCGACCACCGAGTCGATCGACGCAGGGTCGAGGAGGTCGAGGGTGATCGACGTCTTCACCGGCGTCGACACCGGTTTGAGGTCGAGCGCCGTCACGCTGGCGCCGAGCTCGTGGCAGATGCGCGCCACCTGCTCGCCCATGCCCGACGCGGCGCCGGTGACGACCGCGTGCTTGCCTTCGTAGCCGAGAACGTCGTCCATCGGGCGGAGCGTAACGACGGCCCGCCCGAGCCGCCACCCGGCGCGACGAGTGCGCGGACGGGGACATCGGGTACACAAGAGCCATGAGCATCAGCAGCTTCGTGGCTCGGCCCCTCCTCGCCGGCATGTTCGTGTACGGAGGGCTCGACTCCTTCCGGAACCCGGCGGGCAAGGTCCCGCGCGCCGAGAAGGTGGCGCCCGGGGTGGCGGGGGCGGTCGGCATCGACGCCGACACCGAGCAACTCGTGCAGTTCAACGGCGCGGTGCAGATCGTGGCCGGGACGACCATGGCGCTCGGGATCTTCCCGCGGCTCTCGGCGCTGGCGCTCGCCGGCTCGCTGGTGCCGACGACGCTCGCTGGTCATCGCTTCTGGGAGGAAGAAGATCCCGCGGCGCGCGCGCAGCAGACCGTCCAGTTGCTCAAGAACGCGGGGATGATGGGCGGCTTGTT
This sequence comes from Acidimicrobiia bacterium, assembly GCA_035763625.1. Classification (GTDB taxonomy): domain Bacteria; phylum Actinomycetota; class Acidimicrobiia; order IMCC26256; family DASPTH01; genus DASUAS01. Next base: position 106 of record DASUAS010000188.1, on the reverse strand, counting down.
GCTCGTCATCGAGCACGGCTGAGCGCATTGGCGCACGTGCGTCTGGCGACGGTTGACGACGCCGACGTCGCCGCGCAGCTCCTGCACGACTTCAACGTCGAGTTCG
>DASUAS010000187.1:0-2139 GCA_035763625.1 Acidimicrobiia bacterium | reverse complement strand
GGTCGTGGCTGGTCCTGGACCGGACGCCGGCCGATGCCATCGGCGTGGCGGCCGCCGAGCCCGACTCCCTCGTGGTCATGACCACGCGGGGTCGGGGGGTCGCGAGCAGAGGGCTGCTCGGCAGCGTCACGGAGGAGGTCGTGCGCACGTGCGTCGCGCCGGTCCTCTTCGTCGGACCGGGCATCCGGGCTGGGTGGGAGCTCGCCGACGAGCCCCTCGTGCTCGCCGGTCTCGACGGATCGACGCCGTCGGTGGCGGCCGCGCACGCCGCCGGCGACCTCGCGGCGTCGATCGGGGCCCGCGTGCGCGTCGTGGAGGTCTTGCGTCCGAGCGACATCCTCACGGTGGGCGAGTTCCCGCGTGGCGACCTCGAGCTGCTCGAAGTGGCGGCCGCCGAGCTCTCGCGCCGCGGTGTGCCCGCCGACCACGAGATGGTCGACGGCTACGACGCCGCCGACACGTTGGCGAACAAGGCCGCCGCGGAGCACGCCGCGGTCATCTCGGTCGCGAGCCACGGCCGGACCGGGCTCGCTCGCCTTGTGCTCGGCAGCATCGCCATGAAGACAATCCGCCGCGCGGCGTGCCCGGTGCTCGTCACGGGTCCCGCGGTGCACCGGCACGAGACGAACGGAGCGACCGTGCGCGCCTCCGGGGAAGAGCAGGCGACGTGAGCGGCCGATGGTGACCGCGGCTGCGGGTGCCGCGACCGCGGCGAGGGCGTCGCCAACGCGCATCTTCCGGGTCCTCTCGTGCCTTCCGTCGAAGTCACCTGATTGCCGGAGAGCTCCCTCCGCGAGAGAGAGACGACAAGGTCCGCGCGGCAGACGAAAGGAGACCACACGTCGCAGCACGCGTCGCGCGGGCGCCCGATTCGTGACCTTGTTCCCTATCGCGGCGGCCGTCGCGACCGTCATGGTGACTGCGCAGCGACGTACCGGGAGACATGGTGACCTTCTTTGGGTTGCTCGTTCACAATCTCTGGACCAAGAAGGTTCGCACGGTCCTCACCGCGTTGGCGGTCGCAGTGGGTGTGATGACGGTTGTGACCCTGTCGGTCGTGACGGACAGCTTGCGGTCCTCGGCGGCAGCGGTGCTCGAGACCGGCAAGGCGGACTTCACCGTCGCGCAGAAGGGCGTCGATGGTGCGCTCAACAGCGTGATCGACGACGCGCAGGTCAGCCGGATGCGGCAGGTTCCTGGCGTCCGCTCGGTGGTCGGCGCGCTCGTCGTGCTCACCGAGCTCGACGCCGACAACCCGGCGTTCCTGGAGATCGGACTCCAACCGTCGTCGTTGACCGACTTCGGTGTCCGGATCGTCGAGGGTCGGGCGTACGCGGCGGATGCATCGAAGGAGGTCATGCTCGGGTGGCGAGCCGCTGACAACTTCGGAAAGCACGTGGGCGACACCATCGACATCGCGGGAGGCCCCAAGACGATCGTGGGGATCTATCGCACCGGGCAGGCCTTCGGTGATGGTGGCGCGATGTTCCCTCTCACGTTCCTCCAGGCTGATGAGCGTCGAGCGGGCACGGTCACGTTGGCGTTCGTGCGCGTCGCGCCCCGGACGAAGATCGACGCGGTCCGCCACCGCCTCGAGCAGGACAACCCGTCGCTCGCCACCGTGCGGTTCGTGTCGGAGTTCGGTCGGGTCGATCGCACGCTCGACTACCTGAACGCGGCTGGCACCGGCGCCGTGATCCTGGCGCTGGTGATCGGCACGGTGATCGTCATGAACACCATGCTCCTCTCGTTCGTGGAGCGGACCCGGGAGTTCGGCGTCCTCCGAGCGATCGGCTGGTCTCGTCGACGCCTCTGGGCGTTGATCCTGGGGGAAGCGCTGTTGATCAGCCTCGGGGGAGCCGCGATCGGGGTGGGTCTGGCGGTCGTCATCGCGCGACTGCTCGAGGAGTTGCCCGCGATCCACGGGATCCTGCACGCGCAGTACAGCGCGGAGAGCTTCTGGCGTGCGCTGTCCACCGCAGGCGTGATCGGGCTTCTCGCCGCGCTCTATCCAGCTGCGCGGGCCGGACGGCTCCAGCCCCTCGCGGCGATGCGCCGTGAGTGAACGGGACGTCTCCATGAAGGCATTGGTCGAGGTGGTCGGCGTGACCAAGGAGTATCCGCGCGCGGGTGTGCGCG
>DASUAS010000186.1:0-21812 GCA_035763625.1 Acidimicrobiia bacterium | reverse complement strand
ACCCGGCGACGAGGCACACGACCAGGAACGCCACGTGCCCGACCACCGATCCCGCCGACGGCGTCGACCCCGTCGTCGCGGCGCGGCACAGCTCGACCGCGTGCCACAGCGGCGAACACCACGACACCGGCACGAGCCAGTCGGGCAATCGGCTGATCGGGAAGAACGTGCCCGAGAACAGGAACAGCGGGAACAGCCCCATGCGCAGGATGACGGCGAACGGGATGTCGCTCTCCTGGGTGACCGCGTAGCCGTTGAGTGCGGCGGCGAACACGGACGCGCCGAGCACCGCGGCGGGGATCGCGAGCACCCCCCACAGCGACGGCACGCCGCCGAGGATGGCGGCGACGATCAGGAACACGGTCGCGGAGAGCAGGACGCGCAAGCAGCTCCAGATGACGTGACCGGCGAAGAGGGCGCCTGCGCTCACCGGGGTGGACACCGCGGCGTGGTAGGTGCGCATCCACTTCACGCCGCCGAGCACCGGCCACAACGACTCCCCCGAGGCCTGCATCATGGCGCTCGCCGCCATCAGCCCGGGGGTGACGAAGACGAGGTAGTCGACGCCGTTGACGCCGCCCGAGCCCTTGTTGACGAGGTCGCCCAGGCCGAGGCCCATGGCGGCGAGGAACAGGAGCGGCGAGATCGTCGCCTGGAAGACCGACGCCTTCCACAGCCGTCGCCACGCGACCCACTCCTTCTCGACGACGCGCAGCGCGGTGGGCGTGGCCATCAGTCGTCCAGGGTGCGGCCGGTGAGGATGAGGAAGACGTCCTCGAGCGTGCCCCGCCGCTCGTACACCGACTCGGGGTCGAGCTCGCCGTCGTTCACGAGCGCGAGCACCTTCCCCGCGTCGTGCGTGTACACGAGCACCCGGTCGGTGAGCGCCTCGATCCGTTCGCCGAACTCCGAGAGCCGCGGCAGCGAGAGATCGCGCTCCTCGGGCGTCCGGAAGCGCAGCTCGACGACCTCGCGCGTCGCGTGCCGGGCCACCAGCTCTCGCGGCGAGCCCTCGGCCACGATGCGCCCGCCGTCCATGATCACGAGACGGTCGCAGAGCTGCTCCGCCTCCTCCATGTAGTGCGTCGTGAGCACGATCGTCCGCCCCGCCCGCTTCAGCTGGTAGAAGCGGTCCCACAGCAGGTGGCGCGCCTGCGGGTCGAGCCCCGTCGTCGGCTCGTCGAGCAGGATCAGGTCGGGCTGGTTGATCAGCGCCCGCCCGATCGTCAGCCGACGCTTCATGCCGCCCGACAGCGGATCGACGAGGTCGTCGCGCCGCTCCGACAGCTGCATGAAGTCGAGCAGCTCCTCGCTGCGGCGGCGGATCTCGGCGTGCGGCAGGTCGAAGTAGCGGCCGTAGACGATGAGGTTGTCGAGGACGGTCAACTCCGAGTCGAGGCTGTCCTCCTGCGGAACCACCCCGAGGCGGGCCCGGATGCGCGCTCCGTCGACCGCCGGATCCATGCCGAGGATGCGCAGCTCACCGCTCGTGGGCTGCGAGACGCACCCGACCATGCGCATGGTGGACGTCTTGCCGGCACCGTTGGGTCCGAGGAATCCGAACGCCTCACCCGGCTCGACGTGGAAGTCGATGCCGTCGACCGCGACGAAGCTGCCGAAGCGCTTGGTGATGGTGGTCCCGCGGATCAGGGGTTCGGCACTCGGAGCAGACACGTTCGGCGACGCTACCGGTTGACGGCGCGACCGCGCCGGGCCCATTCGCGTGCCCGGGGCAGTCGCGCCGGTCGCGCCCGTCACCCTGTCAGCCTGTCAGCCCGTCAGGGGCCGACCTCGGTGACCTCGCGACGATCGGGACGTTCGCGCAGCCGCACGATCTTGTTGACCGCGGCGAGGTACGCCCGCGCCGACGCCTCGACCACGTCGGTGGCGACACCGCGACCCGAGGCCTTCAGGTCGTCGGCCTCGAGCTGCACGACGACGTCGCCGAGCGCGTCACCGCCCTTGGTCACCGACGACACCTTGAAGTCGAGGACGGTCCCGTCGAACTCGGTGGCGCGGGCGATCGCCTCGAACGCGGCGGCGATCATGCCGTTGCCCTCGCCGTCGGCGTCGACCTTGCCGTCGCCGTCGGCGAGCACCACCCGCGCGCTCGGTGTCGCCGTCGTACCACCGCGCAGCTCGAGGCTGACCATCGTGAACCGGTGGACGTTGCCGATGCCGAGCTCTTCGGCCACGATCGCCTCGAGGTCGGCCTCGGTGATCTCGACCTTCCGGTCGGCCAGCTCCTTGAACCGGGTGAACGCCTGGTTGAGGGCGTCGCCCTGCACGTGCAGTCCCATCTTCTCCAGCGAGTCGGCGAAGGCGTGGCGACCGGAGTGCTTGCCCAACACGATCTGCGCCGCGTCCTGCCCGACGGTCGACGCGTCGATGATCTCGTACGTCTCGCGATCCTCGAGCACTCCGTGCTGGTGGATCCCCGACTCGTGCGCGAACGCGTTGCGTCCGACGATCGCCTTGTTGTACTGCACCGGGTACCCCGTGAGCCGGGCGACCATCCGCGACGTGCGCGCCAACTCCTCGGACCTCACCGTCGTGTTCGGACCGTGGAAGTAGTCGGCGCGCGTGCGCAGCGCCATGACGATCTCCTCGAGCGCGGCGTTGCCGGCGCGCTCACCCAGACCGTTGATCGCGCACTCGACCTGTCGCGCACCGGCGACGACACCCGCCAAGGAGTTGGCGACCGCCAGACCGAGGTCGTTGTGGCAGTGCGTCGACACCTCGAACTCGCCGTCGATGGTCTCGACGACGTGACGGATCAGCGCCGCGTACTCGTCGGGCACGCCGTACCCGACGGTGTCGGGGATGTTGAGCGTGGTGGCCCCGTTGTCGACCGCGAGCTGGCACACCTCGACGAGGAAGTCGACGTCGGAGCGGCTGCCGTCCTCGGGCGAGAACTCGACGTCGGCGCAGTATCCCTTGGCCCGCGCGACCGATTTCGCCGTCTCCTCCTTCACCTGGTCCTCCGTCATCCGGAGCTTCTTCTTCATGTGGATGGGCGAGGTGGCGATGAAGATGTGGATGCGCGGCTTCGCTGCGTGCCGCACCGCCTCCCACGCCCGGTCGACGTCCTTGAACGCGGTTCGGGACAGCGCCGCGATCGTCGAGTCGCGCACCGCCTTGCTGATCGCCTCGACCGCCTCGAAGTCGCCCTGGCTGGCGATCGGGAACCCGGCCTCGATCACGTCGACGCCGAGGCGCCCGAGCTGCTCCGCGATCTCGAGCTTCTCGCCGACGTCGAGGGAGATGCCCGGCGACTGCTCGCCGTCCCGCAGGGTCGTGTCGAAGATCTTCACGTGATCGCTCATGGCTGTGCTCTTTCTGGTGGGTCCCAGGGGTCGTGCGGTGCCCGCTTCGGGCAACAGAACGCCGGCAAAACAAAACCCCCCCGGCCCTGAGGCACGAGGAGGCGTCCGCGAGCACCGAAGCGGGTGCTCGCAGCTACGTAAGGAGGAGGCTCTGGGTGCGCAGTTCCTTCGTCATGGACCAACCACTCTGCCAGACGGCGCACATCGATGCAAACACCATGCCCGAAACCCGCGGAGGCGCATGCGAGAATGCCTCGGTGCACAAGACGGTCCGCCGCCTGCTCGGGATCGGCCTCGTGGCCGGTGTCGCCTACGCGATCTGGCGGAGGCTGCCGACGCGCCCCGAGAGCAGCCCCACCTGGGAGCCGCAGCCCTTCCCGTTCCCGCCCCAGCCGGCTGTCGTCGACGGCTCGCCCTGGATCGAGCCGGCCGACCCGGGCACGTGCCCGGCGCACCACCCGGTGAAGGCGAAGCTGGCGAGCGGGATCTTCCACGTGCCCGGCGGCGCCAACTACGCCCGCACGCGCCCCGACCGCTGCTACGTCTCGCCCGAGGCCGCCGAGGCCGACGGCCTGCGCCCCTCGAAGAACTAGGTCAATCCAGCTCGATGGCGCGGGCGTCGACGACGCCTTCGGTGGCGCGGAGCTCGGCGACCACCTCGGCCGGCACCTCGCTGGACGTCGCGAGGAGCATGAGCGACACGTCGCCGGCCGGCCCCCGGCCGAGGTCCATCTCGTCGATGTTGATGTCGTGGTCGCCCACGATGGTGGTGACCCGCCCGACCATGCGCGGCTTGTCGACGTTGCGCACGACGAGCATGTGGCTCGACGGCGGCAGGTCGACGATGTAGTCGTCGATCGCCACGACGCGCGGTGCGTCCTGCTTGCCGTAGAGCGTGCCGGCGACGTGGGTGCTCCGGTCGCGGGTGTGACCGCGCAGCTCGATCAGGTTCACGTAGTCGCGTGCGGAGGATGACGTCGTCTCGCGCACGACCAGCCCGCGCTCCTCGGCGAGCTGCGGCGCGTTCACGAACGACACCGGCTCGTCGACGACGGGGCCGAGCACGCCCTTGAGCACCGAGAGCGTGAGCACCCGGCAGTCGTAGTCGGCGATCTGCCCCTCGTAGGAGATCTCGAGCGTATCGACGGTTCCGCCCGCCACGCCCGTGAACATCCGACCGAGCCGCTCGGCGAGCGGCATGAACGGTTGCACGGTCGCGCTGGCCTCGGTGGCCGCGAGGTTCACCGCGAACGGCACGAACTCCCCGCGCAACGCGAGCACGACCTGCTCGGCGATCGTCTGTCCGGCCTTGTCCTGCGCCTCGGCCGTCGACGCGCCGAGGTGTGGCGTGACGATCACGCTGCCGAGCTCGAACAGCGGCGACTGGATGGTGGGCTCCTCGGCGAACACGTCGAGCGCCGCACCGGCGATGCGGCCCTCGCGCACGGCGTCGGCGAGCGCGGCTTCGTCGATGATGCCCCCGCGCGCGGTGTTGACGACCCGCAACGTCGGCTTGGCGTGCGTGAGCAGCTCGGCCGAGATGAGGCCGATGGTGTCGGGCGTCTTCGGCAGGTGGACGGTGAGGAAGTCGACGCGGGTCACGAGCTCTTCGACCGTCGGCACGAGCTCGACACCGAGCTGACGGGCGCGCTCGGCGCTCACGTACGGGTCGTAGGCCAGGAGCTGCATGCCGAAGGCGTTCGCTCGCTGCGCGACCAGCACGCCGACGCGGCCGAGGCCCACGATGCCCAGGGTCTTGTCGTAGAGCTCGACGCCCTCCCAGCGCGTGCGGTTCCACTGCCCGTTGCGGAGATCGTGGTCGGCCTGGGCCACGTTGCGAGCCTGCGCCAGCAGCAGGGCGATGGTGTGCTCGGCCGCGGACAGCACGTTGGACTGCGGCGCGTTCACCACCATCACGCCGCGACGGGTGGCGGCTTCGACGTCGACGTTGTCGAGGCCGATGCCCGCTCGGCCCACGACGACGAGGTCGGCGCCGGCCTCGAGCACCTCGGCGGTGACCCGGGTGGCGCTGCGGATCACGAGCGCCGACGCACCGCGCACGGCGTCGAGCAGGTCGGCGGGCGCGAGACCCAGGCGCACGTCGACGTCGAGCCCGGCCGCGAGCATGGCCTCGAGCCCGCTCTCCGCAAGCTGTTCGCTGACGAGGACGCGCTTCATCGGTTCATCGCTTCACCGCTTCATCGGTCATCACTGGTGCCGAGGCTATTCGCGGCCCCGGCTGTGACCCGGAACGATTCAGCCGGTGAACGCGGGTGCTGCCGCGACCGCAGCCGCGGGCTGCAGCGGCGGAGCCGGCGTCACCGCGAAGGTGTTGGCATCGTGACGGTCGCCGTCTGCTCGGGATTCACGACGTTCAGCGTGATCGGTGCGGCCTGCAACACCGGATCCTCGGACGTGACCGCCGTCGCCGAGAAGCCGCCCTGGCCCTCGGGCGCGACGGGCGCCGAGCCCTCGCACGCGTACGTGGTGGTAGTGGTGTTGGCACCACCGGACGCGAGAAGCTGGGAGGTCAGCGCGTGAGCAGCTTGGCGATGCGCTCCACGCCGTCGACGAGCGCCTCGTCGGCGAGCGCGAAGCTCAGGCGTGCGTAGCCGGGAGCGCCGAACGCCTCACCGGGGACGACCGCGACTTGTGCCTCGTCGAGGATGATGTCGCAGAGCTCGAGCGTGTTCGACGGCCTGCGGCCTGCGATGTCGTGGCCGAGCACCCCTTCGAACGACGGGAAGCAGTAGAACGCACCCTGGGGCTCGAGGCAGGTGACGCCGGGGATGGCCACGAGCAGCTCGTGCATGACCTTGCCGCGCCGTTCGAACGCGGTGCGCATCTCCGCGACCGCGTCGAGGTCGCCGGCAACGGCGGCGAGTGCGGCGCGTTGGCTCACGTTCGCCACGTTGGACGTCTGGTGCGACTGCAGGTTGATCGCAGCCTTGGTGAAGTCGGCGGGACCGATCGTCCATCCCACCCGCCAGCCGGTCATGGCGTAGGTCTTGGCGACGCCGTTGAGCACGACGCACTGGTCGGCGAGCTCGGGGATGACCACCGGCATCGAGGAGAACTCGTGGTCGCCGTAGGTGAGGTGCTCGTAGATCTCGTCGGTGAGCACCCAGATGCCGTGCTCCACCGCCCATCGCCCGATCGCTTCCACCTCGTGGCGCGGGTAGACCGCCCCGGTGGGGTTGCTGGGTGACACGAAGAGCATCGCCTTGGTGCGCGGCGTGCGCGCGGCCTCGAGCTGGTCGACGGTCACGCGGAACTCGGCTGCCTCGGGGGCGAGCACCTCGACCGCCACGCCGTCGGCGAGCTTGATCGCCTCGGGGTACGTGGTCCAGTACGGCGCGGGGACGATCACCTCGTCGCCGGGGTCGAGCAGGGTCTGGAACGCGTTGTACACCGCGTGCTTGCCCCCGACGGTCACCACGACCTGGCTCGGGTCGACCACGTAGCCGGAGTCGCGCGCGGTCTTCACCGCGATCGCGGCGCGCAGCTCCGGCAGGCCGGCCGTGGGCGTGTACTTGTGGTTCTTCGGGTCGGCGCACGCCGCCGCCGCGGCCGCGACGATGTGGGCCGGCGTCGGGAAGTCGGGCTCACCGGCGCCGAATCCGACGACGTCCTCCCCCGCGGCCTGCAGCGCCTTGGCCTTGGCATCGACCGCCAGGGTGGCGGACTCGGTGATGGCCCCGACGCGTCGGGAGATGCGGCTCATGGCGCCCATGGTCGCGCGTCCGACCCGCACCACCTCAATCCTTTTGGCACCGAGCCTGTTCACACCGATCGACGGCCTCAAACCGCGGCGAAGGGCGCCACGACGGAAAGCGCGAGGTGGGTCAGACCTGGGCGGGCTCGGCGGAGAAGTTGGGGAGGTCGAGCAGGCGGGGATCGTTGGAGAAGATCTCGACCACCGGGATCTGGAGGCCGAGGCGCCGCTGGATCACGCGGATCTCGTTCTCCTGGTTCCAGAGCATGAGCGTGACCGCCACCCCGCTCTCCCCGGCGCGAGCCGTCCGACCGGAGCGGTGGAGGTAGGCCTTCTCGTCCTCGGGTGGGTCGAAGTGGATGACGACGTCGACGCCGTCGACGTGGATGCCGCGCGCGGCGACGTCGGTGGCCACGAGCACCTTGACCTTGCCCGACATGAAGTCGGCGAGCGCACGCTCGCGTGCGCCCTGTCGCAGGTCGCCGTGGATCGCGCCCGCGTGCACACCCTCCCGCCGCAGCTGCGACACGAGGCGGTCGGCACCACGCTTGGTGCGCATGAACATCAGCGTGCGGTTGGCACCCTTGGCGATCGCCGCTGCCACCTTCACCTTGTCCATCTGGTGGATGGCGAGGAACACGTGGTCCATCTCGTCGACGGTCGGCTCGTCCTCACCGACCTCGTGCGACACCGGGTCGTGCATGTAGCGGTCGACCAGGCGCTTGACCGCGCCGTCGAGAGTGGCCGAGAACAACATGGTCTGGTGCGGCGACGTGATGCCGTAGAGGATCTTCTGCACCTGCGGCATGAAGCCCATGTCGGCCATGCGGTCGGCTTCGTCGACGACGAGCACCTCCACCGCGTCGAGCGAGAGCTCGCGCCGCTCGAGCAGGTCGATCAGACGCCCCGGGGTGCCGACCACGACGTCGACGCCCTTCTGCAGCGCGGTGACCTGGGGGTCCATGGAGACGCCGCCGTACACCGCCCGCACCTTGCGGTCGCGCACCTCACCGAGGGGGCGCAGGGCGTCGGTGACCTGGGTGGCCAGCTCGCGGGTGGGGACCAGGATCAGCGCCTTCGGCCGGCGGGACTCGGCCTTGCCGATGCGCCCGAGGACGGGGAGGCCGAAGGCAAGGGTCTTGCCCGACCCGGTCTTGGCCTTGCCCAGCACGTCACGCCCTTCGAGGGCGTCGGCGATGGTGAGCTCCTGGATCGGGAAGGGCTCGGTGATGCCCTGGCGGGCCAGGGCCGCGACCAGGTCTGCGTGCAGGCCGAGGCCCGCGAACGTTGCGGTCATTGAGTTGTTGCTCGCTTTCGTCGTATCGGCACGGAGTGGCCGCCACCCGGCGCTCCCGGAACATCGGGTTCCGGTGGCGGTGGGTCGAACCTCGGTGCCGCGACGCAAACTCGTTGACCAGCAGCGCTGTGAGCCTTGAGGAATGACCCGCGAGCGCTCACACCCGAAAGGAGGGGCGGGAGTTCTGCTCGCCGTCGACCAGCCTACCCCGGATCAGCGCCTGAGAGGTGCCTGAGCGTCAGTGCAGCGGGACGGCGTCGCGACCGGCACAATTCGGTGGTGCGCGTCCTGGTGGTCGAAGACGAAGAGCTGCTCGCCGCGGCGGTGGCCGACGGCCTGATCGCGGAGGGCTTCGACGTCGACGTGTCCCACGACGGGCCCGACGGGCTGTGGCGGGCCCGGGAGGGCTCCTACGACGCCATCGTCCTCGACGTGCTGCTCCCGGGGATGCACGGCTACCGGGTCTGTCGGACGCTCCGTGACGAGGGCGTGTGGACCCCGATCCTGATCCTCACCGCCAAGGACGGCGAGTACGACGAGGCCGAGGCGCTCGACACCGGCGCCGACGACTTCCTCTCCAAGCCGTTCTCGTTCGTCGTGCTGCTCGCCCGGCTCCGCGCGCTCATCCGCCGGGGCGCTCCCCCGCGACCGACGGTGCTGACGGTCGGATCGCTCGAGCTCGACCCCGGTGCCCGGCACTGCCGTCGGCACGAGACCGACATCCGGCTCACCGCGCGCGAGTTCGCGCTCCTCGAGTACCTCGTGCGCAAGGACGGCAACGTCGCGTCGAAGGCGGAGATCCTCGACCACGTGTGGGGCATCGACTTCGCCGGCGACCCGAACGTCGTCGAGGTGTACGTCGGCTACCTCCGCAAGAAGATCGACGCGCCGTTCGGAGTCGAGACGATCAAGACCGTGCGCGGCGCGGGCTACCAGCTCCTCCCCGATGAGTGACGACGAGCAACCGACGACGCGGACGCGGTCGTGGTGGCCGCAGACGGTCCGCGTCCGCCTGACGATCATCGCCACGCTCGCGTTCGCGATCACGATCAGCGCGGCCGCGTTCGGGCTCGTGCGTCTGGTCAAGAACAACCTCGTCACCCGAATCCAAGAGACGAACCAGCAACAGCTCGACGCGCTCACTGCGCAGGCGGAGTCGGGTGCGTTCCAACCGAACCAGTCCGGACACGTCTATGCGGTGATGGGACCCGACGGCCGGATCCAGTGCTGCTTCGTCGATCCCCCGAGCCGCTCCGACGTGTACCAGAGCGAACGCGAAGTCGAGGCGCAAGGGCAACGGATCACCCTCGTCGCGCAGCGGTCGGTCGACGAGGTGACGAGCACCGTGAGCTCCGTCACCGACGTGCTGGTGGTGGTCGTGCCCGCGATGATCGCCCTCGTCGCGCTCGCGGCCTGGTACGTCACCGGACGCGCGCTCAAACCGGTCGAGGCAATCCGGCTCCAGGCCGAATCCATCACCGGTACCACCATGCACCGGCGGGTGCCCGAGCCCGACACCGACGACGAGGTCGGCCGGCTGGCGCGCACGATGAACGCGATGCTCTCGCGCCTGGAGGCGTCGGCGCAGAAGCAGCGCCAGTTCGTGTCGGACGCCTCGCACGAGCTCCGCAGCCCGTTGGCGTCGATCCGCACCAACCTCGAGGTCGCGCTGCACAACCCCGATCGGACCGACTGGCCCGAGGTCGCGCAGCGCGCGCTGGCCGAGGACGCGCGCATGGAGGACACCGTGAGCGAGCTGCTCGACCTCGCCCGCCTCGACGAGGCCGAGGGACCGGTGCTGCTCGCGACGCTGCCCGAAGTCGACCTCGACGAGCTCGTGCTCGACGACACCGTGCAGCAACGGCGGGTGCCGGTCGACACCGGCCGCGTCAGTGCCGGTCGTGTGCACGGTCGACGTGAACAGCTCCAGCGCGTGGTCCGCAACCTGCTCGACAACGCCGCTCGCCACGCCAGCTCGACGGTGGCGGTCGGCCTCGTGACCTACGACGACACGGTGGAGCTCACCGTCGACGATGACGGTCCGGGCATCTCGCCCGACGACCGCGACCTCGTGTTCGAGCGCTTCACCCGCCTCGACGACGGCCGCGCCCGCGACGCCGGAGGCCTCGGGCTCGGGCTGGCGATGGTCAAGTCCATCACCGAGCACCACGGCGGCACCGTCGTGATCGAGGACGCACCGATCGGTGGCGCCCGGTTGCGGATCCGCCTCCCGGCGGCGACCTGATGCCCGACCTGAAGATCACCAGCTTCAACTGCCACGCCGGGTTGCAGGCGCGCCGCAACGGGGTGTGCGAGCCCTACGACCTCGACGCGGTGCTTCGCAGCTTCGACGCCGACGTGATCGTGGTGCAGGAGTCGTGGACGCCCGACGGGGCCACGGCCGCGGTGCGTACGTTCGGTGAGTCGATCGGCGCCGAGGTGTTCGAGCTCCGCTTCGGGCGGGCCCGGATCGAGCCGTGGCCGCACGTCCCTCGCGACGGCAACGGGGTCGGCAACGTCGGGCTCGCGATCGTGAGCCGCATCCCCGCCGAGGCGCGCGGGCGACTGACCGTGGGCACCGTGCCCGGCGACCCCACCCCCGAGCGCGGCGGGCTGCACGTCGTGCTCGACGTCGGCGGCACCGCGGTCGACCTCGTCGGGGTGCACCTCACGTCGCGGCTCCCCTACGGCCCGCCCACGCAGCTGCGTCGCCTGCGCCCGCAACTCCCCGCCGGGCCTCGCCCGGCGATCGTGGCCGGCGACTGCAACTTCTGGGGGCCCGGCGTCAGCGCGTTCCTGCCCGGCTGGACGCGCACCGTGCGCGGTCGTACCTGGCCGTCCAGCCGTCCGCACAGCCAGATCGACCACATCCTCGTGCGCGACGACCGCGGCGTCGAGGTGCTCGACCGCGCGGTGCTGCCCGCGGTCGGATCGGACCACCGCCCGGTGCGGGCGACGCTGCGGTTCAACTAGAACGGGCACATGGCAGCAGCAACGGTCAAGGGCGTCGTCGCACCCGCCAAGGGCGCACGGGTGGAGGTGCGCGAGATCGTCGTGCCCGATCCGGGACCGGGTGAGGCGCGGGTGACCGTGCAGGCGTGCGGCGTGTGCCACACCGATCTGCACTACCGCGAGGGCGCCATCAACGACGACTTCCCGTTCCTGCTCGGCCACGAGGCGGCCGGGGTGGTCGAGTCGGTGGGACCCGACGTCACCGATGTGGCCCCGGGCGACTTCGTCGTCCTCAACTGGCGGGCGGTGTGCGGCACGTGCCGGGCGTGCCGGCGCGGTCGTCCCTGGTACTGCTTCGCGACCTTCAACGCCACGCAGAAGATGACGCTCACCGACGGCACCGAGCTCAGCCCCGCGCTCGGCATCGGCGCGTTCGCCGAGCAGACGCTGATCGCCGCGGGCCAGGCGACCAAGGTGAACCCGGCGGCGCGACCCGAGACCGCGGGCCTGCTCGGGTGCGGTGTGATGGCGGGCCTCGGTGCCGCCATGTACACCGGCGACGTCGGCCGCGGCGACAGCGTCGCGGTGTTCGGGTGCGGCGGCGTGGGGAACGCGGCGATCGCCGGCGCGCGTCTGGCCGGTGCCAACCCGATCATCGCCGTCGACATCGACCCGAAGAAGCTGGCGTGGGCGGAGGAGTTCGGCGCCACCCACACCGTGAACTCGAGCGCGACCGATCCGGTCGAGGCGATCCGCGCGCTCACCGGCGGCAACGGCGCCGACGTGTGCGTCGAAGCGGTCGGTCGTCCCGAGGTGCTCCAGCAGGCGTTCTACGCGCGTGATCTCGCGGGGACGGTCGTGCAGGTCGGGGTGCCCGATCCGTCGATGACGATCGAGCTCCCGATGATCGAGTTCTTCGGGCGGGGCGGCGCGCTGAAGCCGTCGTGGTACGGCGACTGCCTCCCGTCGCGCGACTTCCCGATGCTCATCGACCTCTACCTCGACGGTCGACTCGACCTCGACCGCTTCGTCAGCGAGACCATCGCGCTCGACCAGATCGAGGCGGCGTTCCACAAGATGGAGCGCGGCGAGGTGCTCCGGTCCGTCGTCGTGCTCTGACGTTCCCCCGTCAGTTGGTGAGCTGGGTCGCGCCGTCGTTCTTCACCAGCACGGGGATGCCACCGGGCGCGAGCGCCATGCCCCGCCAGCGGTCTCGGTACATGGTGATGTTCGGATCGGTGCGCGCCGGCAGGCCGCTCGTCCCCGCCACGCCGCCCCACCCGTCGAGCACGTAGTAGCCGAGCGGATAGCCGTAGTAGTCCACGACCCGCAGGTCGCGCGCGATGTCGCCACCGAACACCGGCGTGGAGCCCGTGCCCACCAATCCCTGGAGCGCGGTCCCGAGCTTGGTGACCGCGCCGGCCTTGTCGAGCAGCACCAGGCCCGCGCCGTCGGGCATCACCGCGATGCTGCGGTCGTCGTCGGTGCCGGGGCTCGCCGGGTGCGTGAGCGCGCCCATCGGACCGGTCGTCGCGGTCCCGAACTTCAGGAGGGTTCCGTCACCGAGCAGGACCACGTACCCCTTGCCGTCGGGCATGACCGCGAGCGAGCGGGCGACGTCCTGATCGCCATAGTCGGCCATGGGCAGCTGACCGAGCGTGTCGGGACGGGTGGCCGAACCGAAGCGGGAGATCCGGCCCGACTCGTCGAGCACGACGTAGCCCTGGCCGTCGGGCATCGCTTCGATGTCGCGGAACCGGTCGGCATCGGCGAGCGGTGGTGACCCGAACCACGGCGCGCCCTGCGTGGCGCTGACGTTGCCGTTGCCGTTGAGCACGTAGACACCACCCGCCATGGTGGTCGCGATGGCGCGTCCGGGCTGGCGCAGGCTCACTGGACAGGGACCGGCGGCGGTGAGCGATCCGAACAGCAACCCGTCGGGCGGGCACTGGCCCGCCTGGCCGCTGTCGGTGAGCATCTGGTTGTAGACGCTGAGCACGACGGTGGCGTAGTTCGGTGCCGTCGCCCAGTTGCCGTTGCCCATGTCGTTCCAGAGCGGCGCGCGACCCTTGGCGAAGTAGTGGTCGAAGTTGTAGGCCGCCGTGGCCGGCGTGCTGCCCCAGAGCTCCGGAACCGGTGGATCGGGGATCGTGCTCGAGCTCGAGCTGCTGTCGGCGTAGTTGCGCAGCAGTTGCAGCTGCGCGCGCACACCCGACAACGCGCTGCTGAACTGGAAGCCGTTGCCGCACGTGTCGCACGCACCGATGCCCGCGAAGTTGTTGTTGTACGGCCGCACCATCCCGTTGTCCGGGTAGTAGAACCACGCGGTCTCGACGATCGCCTGCGCGAAGGCGATGTCGCCGCGCACGTTGTAGCGGTTCCCCTCGTTCACGTACATCGCCGCGAGGTCCGGGAGCGACGCCCCGGTGGCGCGGTACGCCAGCCCGCTGCGCCGCTGGTAGTAGGCGACGAGCTGGTCGGCGGTGAGTCGCGACTGGCCCATGATCGGTACGCCCGCCGAACCGGGTGACCCGTCCGACGGTGGGGGTGGGGGCGGCGGCGGCGGGACGCAGCCGGCGAGCACGACCGCGAGCAGCAACGCGGGCGCGAGGAGCAGCACGACCCGCGAACGGCGGCCGCGCGGGCGGTGACTGCGGAGCAGCTCGGGGAGGCGGCGCATCACGTGAAGATCGGAGGTTGCGGGCCCCGAGTTGAGGCCGGCAAACGAAGCGGCCAACTGTACGGGGTTCGCTACCCTGCGCCGGGGATGATCGCCGTCGTCGACTACCGCGCCGGAAATGCGCCGAGCGTGCTGTATGCGTTGGAGCACCTCGGTCTCGAGGCGCGCCTGGTCGACTCGGCTTCCGGGGTCGCCGGCGCCGAACGCATCATCCTCCCGGGTGTGGGCGCCGCCCGCGCCACCATCGACTCACTGGTCGAACAGGACCTCGTGGGTGCGCTCACCGACCGCGTTCGGGGCGACGGCGTCCCGTTCCTCGGGATCTGCATCGGCCTCCAGGTGCTGTTCGACCACAGCGAGGAGGGCGACACCGACGGCCTGGGCTGGGTACCGGGGCGGGTGCGCCGCTTCCCCGACTCGGGCCGGGTCCCGCAGATCGGCTGGAACCGCGTGCGCTTCACCCGGGCGCACCCGCTGGCGCCCCGTCATGGCGACGGCGACTCGCCCGACGACGCGCACTTCTACTTCGTGAACTCCTACTACTGCGTGCCCGACGACCCGGCCGACGCGCTCGGCGTCACCGACTACACGGTCGAGTTCTGCTCGGTGGTGGCGCGCGAGAACGTCGTCGCCACGCAGTTCCACGCCGAGAAGAGCGGTCCGCTCGGGCTCTCGCTGCTGCGCGCGTTCGCGACGTGGGACGGGAGCGAGTCGTGCTGACCAAGCGGCTCATCGCGTGCTTCGACGTGGTGAACGGTCGCGTCACCAAGGCACAGCAGTTCCAGGACAACATCGACGTCGCGCCGGCGGAGGAGCTCGCGCAGCAGCTCTACGCCGACCAGATCGACGAGATCGTCTTCTACGACATCAAGGCCAGCGCCGAGAAGCGCAAGATCGACCTCGACACCGTGCGGCGCGTCGCGCACCACGTGTTCGTGCCCTTCACCGTCGGCGGTGGCATCCGCGACGTCGACGACATGTTCGAGGTGCTCAAGGCGGGCGCAGAGAAGATCAGCGTCGACTCGATGGCCGTGCGCAATCCCGACATCATCCGCGACGGCGCGCGCGCGTTCGGTCGTCAATGCGTGGTCTTGAGCACGCAGGTGAAGCACGTCGGCATCCGCGACGGCATCCCGAGCGGATACGAGGTGTTCATCGACGGCGCGCGCCTCGCCACCGGCCTCGACGCGCTCGACTGGGTGCGCCGTGGAGAAGACCTCGGCGCCGGAGAGATCGTCGTCAACAGCATCGACAACGACGGGACGGCGTCGGGCTACGACCTCGACATCACGCGCGCGGTCGCCGACGCGGTGAACGTCCCGGTGATCGCGTCGGGCGGAGCGGGCAACGTCGACCACATCGCCGACGGCCTCACCGCCGGCGGTGCCCAGGCCGCCATCATCAGCTCGATCCTCTACTCGCCCCGCCTCGACCGCAACGTCGGCGTGCGCGAGCTCAAGGCCGGCCTCGCCGACCGCGGCGTGCCGATGCGCCCGTACCTCTAGCGCTCGTCGAGCTCGTCAGGTCAGAGCTGGGAGGACAGTCCACTCGACCGGCGGCGCGTCGGCCCAGAGTCGGTCGAGGTCGTAGAACGCGCGCGTCTCGGACAGGAAGACGTGGACGATCACGTCGCCGTAGTCGAGGAGCACCCAGGTGGAGTCGTCGAGGCCCTCGACGCTGCGCGGCCCCTCGTCGTCGGTGAGCTTGAGCGCGAGCTCGATCTCCTCGACGATCGTGCGCACCAGCCGGGTGTTCGGTGCGCTCACGAACACGAACGCCTCCGCGATCGAGATGATGTCGCCGACGTCGAGGACGACGATGTCCTCGCCCTTCTTCTCGTCGGCGGCGTGCGCGGCGATTCCGGCTCGGCGGTGGGCGTCGGACATCGGGACGTCGGAGGCCGGCGAGGGACTCAAGCAGCGGGCTCCGTGGTCATCTCCGTCCAGTGTAGAGGCCCCGATGGCGGATCTCGCGCACGACACCGGCGGGGACGAGCCCGTCGACGGGACGGCCGTCCCGCAGGCGGTCCCGCAGGTCGGTCGACGAGATGTCGAGGCGCGGGATCGCCACCCGTTCCACGCGCCAGCCGGGCCCCGGCGGCTCGGAGTGGACGTCGCCGGCACGCTCGACGACCACCACCGTCGCGAGCTCCCGGGTCTCCTCCAGCCGGCGCCACGTGGGCATGTTCGCGACCGCGTCGGCGCCGAGCACGAGGAACAGCTCGTGACCCCCGGCGGCCAGCGCCTCGAGCGTGTCGGCGGTGACCGACGCCTCGCCGCGCTCGATCTCGATCGCCGACGGTTCGACGCCGTCGATGCCGTCGACCGCGGCGGCGACGAGCGCCAACCGGTCGGCCGCCGACGCCACCACCCGGCCCCGCTTCTGCCACGGATCGCCGGCCACGACGAGCAGAACCCGGTCGAGGCCGAGTTGCGACCGGGTCTCGGTCGCGACCACCACGTGCCCGACGTGCACGGGGTCGAACGTGCCCCCGAACACGCCCAGACGTTCGGCCACCTCCGTCACCGGCGGGAGTCTACGGGCGCGGCGTGTCTTCACCCGGGCGAAACGCTCGCGTCATCTGCACCCGTAGCATCGTGGGCGTGAGCGACATCACCGAGCCGGTCACGCACGTCCTCGTGCGGGTGTGGCTCCCCGACCGGCCGGGTGCGCTCGGTCTCGTCGCGTCACGCATCGGCGCGGTCGACGGCGACATCGTCGGCATCGACGTGCTCGACCGCGGCGACAACGTCGCGGTCGACGAGTTCGCGGTGCTGCTGAACCCGTCGGTCACGATCGACCTCCTCGTGCGTGAGATCGAGGAGGTCGACGGCGCGAGCGTCGAGGAGGTGCGCACGATCGAGCACTTCCCCGATCCCCGCCTCGACGCGTTGTCGACGGCGACAACGCTGTGTGCCGCGTCCGATGCCGACGAGCTGCATCGCACGCTGGTCGACGAGACGCGACGCGAGTTCGCGGCCGACTGGAGCGCGCTCTTGCGCCACGACGCGGTGCTCGCGTCGACGGGCGGTGCGACTCCCGACACGTCGGTGCTCGAAGCGCTGGTCGCCGGCACGGCCGCCTCGCCGCGCGTGGCCGACGGCACCACCGGGCCCGACGACCTCGCGGTGGCGTCGCTGCCCGACCACGGCGCCGCGCTGCTCATCGGGCGCGAGGGTCGCGCGTTCCGGCGACGCGAGCGCGCCCAGCTCGTCGCGCTCGCCGGCATCGCCGACCGCGCGTGGGCGTTGCTCGACCCGAGCTCTGGGTAACGTCCCGACATGGCGTCGACGTCGGTGGTCGTGTTCACGCGCGACCTCCGTGTCGACGATCAGCCGGCACTGGCGCGGGCTGCACGCAACGCCGAGCACGTCGTGCCCCTGTTCGTGTTCGACGACGTCATCCTCGGCGGGTCGTTCAACTGCCCCAACCGCACGGGCTTCCTGCTCGAGTCGTTGCACGACCTCGACGATGCCCTGCGCGCCCTCGGCGGCAACCTCGTCGTCCGCCGGGGCGATTGGGTGCAGGAGGCCGTGAAGGTGGCCGACTCAGTCGACGCGGGCGCCGTGCACGTGAGCGAAGACGTGAGCGGGTATGCGCGCAGGCGACTCGACCGGCTCGCGGCCGCGGTGCACGTCCCGATCGAGCGGGCGCCGGGGATCACGGTCGTGGAGCCCGGTGCGATCACCCCCGGCGACCACGGCGACCACTACAAGGTGTTCACGCCGTACTTCCGGCGCTGGTCCGAGGTGCGGCGTCGTCACATCGAGCCCGCGCCGGCTCGGATCGCCGTCCCCGAGGGCATCGACCCCGGCATCCTCCCGGAGCTCGCCGACCTCGTCGTGGGCGACCGCTCCCCGAACCTCGGCCCGGGCGGCGCTCGCGCCGCGCACGCGCGGCTCGACGAGTGGATCGACGCTGGACTGCACGGCTACGCCGACCACCACGACGACCTGGCCGCCGACCCGACGTCGCGCCTCTCGCCGTACCTCCACTTCGGGTGCATCTCGCCGTTGGAGGTGCTGCGCGCCGTGGCCCACCACCAGGGCGAAGGCCCCGATGCGTTCGTCCGTCAGCTCTGCTGGCGAGACTTCTTCGCACAGCTCCTCGCGGCCCGACCCGATGCGGCGTGGTCGAACTACGTCGAACGCGACGACGCGTGGCGTGATGATCCCGATGCGGTGGACGCGTGGAAGGGAGGCCGCACCGGCTACCCCGTCGTCGACGCCGCGATGCGCCAACTCCGGGCCGAGGGCTACATGCACGACCGTGCCCGCATGGTGGTGGCGTCGTTCCTCACCAAGGATCTGTACGTCGACTGGCGGGTCGGTGCTCAGCACTTCCTCGACTTCCTCGTCGACGGCGACCTCGCGCAGAACAACCTGAACTGGCAGTGGGTCGCGGGCACGGGGACGGACACCAACCCCCACCGCGTGTTCAACCCCACCGTCCAGGGCCGGCGCTTCGATCCCGACGGCGACTACGTACGTCGCTACGTCCCCGAGCTGCGCGCGGTGAAGGACGGGTCGGTGCACGATCCCGACGCCAAGGTCCGCCGCGCCTACGACTACCCCGACCCGATCGTCGACCACCGGGAGGCCATCGCCGAGTACCGCGACAGACGCGCCACCCAGTGACGAAGATGCGTCAAAGTTGCGGCACATCTGCGCAACTTTGACGCAGGAATGCCCTCGTCCTCCCCCTGCCGAGGGCTACCCCTCGGCGATGGTGGCGACGAACTGCTGGAGCTGGCGGAGGTTGCGACACTCGAAGACGCCGTCGCAGTACTTGCCGTACTCCGAGACGATCGAGTCACCCGTGTCCCAGTAGCCGCGGGGTTCGGGGTCGAGCCAGTAGACGTGACGGCCGCGCTTGCGCATCTCGTCGACGACCCATGCCTCGGACGCGTGGTAGTTGTTGCGCGCGTCGCCGAGCAGGATCATCGACGTCTTCGGCGTGATCTCGTGGAAGTGGCGCTGGTGGAACGTCTCCAGCGCATGCCCGTAGTCGGAGTGGCCGTCGACCCAGATGACGTCGGCTTCGGTGTTCACCCGCTGCACCGCGTCGGTGACGTCCTCGGACTCCTGGAAGAACCGCGTCACCTCGTCGATGCCGTCGATGAACACCCACGAGCGCACCTTCGAGAACTGGCTCGCCATCGCGTACACGAACTGCAACGTGAAGCGGGCGAAGCTCGCGACGGAGCCCGAGATGTCGGCGACCACCATGATCTCGGGCTTCGAGGGGTGCGGGTTCTTGAACTTCGGTTCGGCGGGCACGCCGCCGTACGACAGCGACTCGCGGATCGTCTTGCGGAAGTCGAGTTGCCCGCGATGACGACGGCGACGCCGCTGCGCGAGCCGCGCCGCCATCGCCCGGGTGAGCGGGTAGACGGCCTGTTGCAGCGCCAGCATCTCCTCGCGCGACGCGTGCATGAACTCGATGTCCTCGGGCAGCGGCTTGCGCAGCGTGCGGGCCATCGCCTCGACGCCACGGTCGGCGACCAGGCGGCGTCGGATCTCCTCCTCGATGAGCTCCCGCAGCTCCTTGAGTCGGGCCTGGTACTCCTCATGGGCGAGGCGGTCGGCCAGCTCGCCCTCGTCGACCTGGCCCCGCTCCCGCGCCTCGGCCATGAGCCGGACCTGCAGATCGTCGAGGTCGAGCTGCCGCAACGTGCGGTAGAGGTAGTAGGTCCCGCCCACCGGGCGTCCGGGCTCCATGCCCGCGAACTGCTGCACCGCGGCCGCGGCCAGGCGTCGGAGTGCGTCGCGGTCCATCGACTGCAGCGCGTTGAGCAGCATCTCGATGAGCTCTTCGCGTGACATCGGCGTGCCGCCCGCGCCGGCCTGGGCCTGGCCGTCCTGGAGCGCGGCCTCGTCCATGTCGACGGCGTCGTCGCCCTCGGCTGCGACCCCGTCGCTGAAGAGCGAGAAGTACACCTCGAAGACGGTCTCGAACGCCTTCTGGTGACGGTGGTGCTTCACCAGCGTGGCGCTGAGCACCGACTTGAACATCTCGCGGTCGTCGATGGGGATGTGCTCGATCGCGCGCATGGCGTCGAGGTTCTCGGTCATCGACACCGGCAGGCCGGCGGTGCGCAGCTCGTGGACGAACCCCTGCAGGACGTCGAGCAGCGAGAGCGAAGCAGGGAGAGACGGTGTCGCGCCCGGCCCCGGCGGCGCGGCCGTGCTCAGACCGAACCTGCCACGTCGGGCACCTGCAACTCCTTGCGAGCCTTGGTGATGTCGGACTGGTACTTGAGCAGCACGTGCAGCGTCTCGCCGATCACCTCGGGGTCGATCTCGGACTTGCCCAGGTAGAGCAGCGTGCGTGCCCAGTCGATGGTCTCCGAGATCGACGGGGCCTTCTTGAGCTCGAGCGCGCGGATCGAGCGCACCACGCGCGCGATCTGGTCGGCGAGGTGCTCGTCGACCTCGGGCACGCGCACCCGCACGATGTCCTTCTCCCGCTCGATGTCGGGATAGTCGATGTGGAGGTACAGGCAACGGCGCTTCAGCGCCTCCGAGAGCTCACGGGTGTTGTTCGACGTGAGCAAGACGATCGGTCGCTGCTGGTTGCCCACGATGGTGCCGAGCTCGGGGATCGAAACCTGGAAGTCGGAGAGCACCTCGAGCAGCAGGGCCTCGGTCTCGATCTCGACCCGGTCGACCTCGTCGATGAGCAGCACGACCGGCTCCTCGGAGCGGATGGCCTCGAGCAGCGGACGGGTGAGCAGGAACGGCTCGGAGAAGATGTCGGACTCGACCTCTTCCCAGTCGGCCTCGTGGCCCTTGTCGACCTGGATCCGCAGGAGCTGCTTCTTGTAGTTCCACTCGTACAGCGCCTTCGCCTCGTCGAGGCCCTCGTAGCACTGGAGGCGGATCAGCCGGGCGTTGGTGATCTCGGCGATGCTCTTGGCCAGCTCGGTCTTGCCGACACCGGCGGGTCCCTCGACCAGCACCGGCTTCTCGAGCCGGTCGGCGAGGAACACCACGCCCGAGATGCCGGAGTCGGCGAGGTAGTCGGCGCCGCGGAGGCGATCCGTGACCTCGTCGACCGATGCGAATCGTTCAGCCATGAGGGAGTGGTCTAGTCGCGGATCTGGCCGTCGCCCCACACGACGTACTTGTACGTGGTGAGCTCGCGCAAGCCCATCGGGCCGCGGGCGTGGAGCTTCTGCGTGCTGATGCCGATCTCGGCGCCGAAGCCGAACTCGGCGCCGTCGGTGAAGCGGGTGGACGCGTTCACCACGACCGTCCCCGCGTCGACGGCATCGGTGAAGCGCGCCGCGGCCGCGAGGTCGCGGGTGAGGATGGCTTCGGTGTGACCGGAACCGAAGCGGTTGACGTGGTCGATGGCGGCGTCGAGCGACGGCACCACCGCGACGCTCATCTTGAGCGCGAGGAACTCCCGCCCGAAGTCGTCGTCGGTGGCCTCGCCCATGGCCGGCACGCGGGCGCGGGCACCGGTGTCGCCGACCAGTTCGACGCCGTGGTCGACGAGCGCGGCGGCGACGGCGGGCAGGAAGGAGTCGGCGATCGCCTCGTGCACGACCAGCGACTCGGCCGCGTTGCAGACGCTCGGGCGCTGGGTCTTCGCGTTCACCACGATGTCGAGCGCGCCGTCGAGGTCGGCGCCCGCGTCGACGTACACGTGGCAGTTGCCGTCGCCGTCGATGATGACGGGGACGGTCGCGTGGTCGCGGATGCTCTGGATCAGCGCCGGACCGCCGCGCGGGATCAGGCAGTCGACGACGTCGGTGAGCTGCATGAGCTCGACCGCGGCCTCGTGACGCACGTCGTCGACGAGCAGGATCGCGTCGGCGGGGAGGCCGGCCTTGGT
>DASUAS010000185.1:0-8642 GCA_035763625.1 Acidimicrobiia bacterium | reverse complement strand
CCGCCAAGGCCGACGCGCTGCTCGCCGCGGGTGCCGTGTGGGCCGACTCCCCTGCCGCGGTCGCCGCCGCCAGCGACGTGGTGTTCGTCATGGTCGGCTACCCGAGCGAAGTCGAGGAGGTCGTCCTCGGCCACGACGGCGCGCTCGGCACGCTCGCGCCCGGCGGCCTGCTCGTCGACATGACCACCAGTCGGCCCGCGCTGGCGGTCGCGATCGCGGCACTCGCCGCCGACGCGGGCCTCACCGCGCTCGACGCGCCGGTGTCAGGCGGTGACGTCGGCGCGCGAGACGGCACGCTCTCGATCATGGTGGGCGGCGACGCCGCCGCGTTCACGCGCGCCCGTCCACTCCTCGAGCTGATGGGCACCACGATCGTGCACCAGGGTGGCGCGGGCGCGGGACAGCACACCAAGCTCACCAACCAGGTCGTCGTCGCGGGAAACCTCGTCGCGATCTGTGAGGCATTGCTGTACGCGACACGCGCGGGACTCGACGTCGAGTCGGTGCTGGCGTCGATCTCGGGCGGGGCCGCGTCGAGCTGGGCGCTCTCGAACCTCGCGCCGCGGATCGTCGCCGGCGACCACGCGCCCGGGTTCTTCGTCGACCACTTCGTGAAGGACATGGCGCTCGCGCTCGACGAGGCGGCGCGTCTGCAGCTGGCGTTGCCCGGACTCGCGCTCGTGCACCAGCTCGCGGTCGCGCTGCAGGCCCAGGGGCACGGACGCGACGGCACGCAGTCGCTCATCCTCGCGTTGGAGGCGCTGTCACCGACCAGGTGACCCGGCTCAGTACTGCGCGGCGATGCCGTCGAGGATCTCGGCGGTGCGCTCGGGTTGACCCACCATGCACATGTGGCCGGCGTCGAGATCGACGACGCGACACGACGGACCAACGTTCTTCGCGAACCGCCGCTGCTTGTCGGCGGCCACGATCATGTCCTGCAGCGTGCACACCCACGTCGACGCCAGGTCGGCGCGCAGCGGTGCCAGGTCGACGGGGCTGTCCGACAGGTTCGGCGCCTCCGCCACCAGCCGGTCGAGGCAGAAGGCCATCTGCTCGTCGGTGAGGTCGTTGCCGAGCACGAGCTTCGCCAGCTCGCCGTCCATCGCGCGGGGCTCGGTGTCGGAGGTTGCGGCCGCACCGGCGCGCGCCATCGCCTGCACCTCGGGATCGAGGGTGTCGAACGCCGACTGGCCGGTCTCCGGCACCGTGCACGCGATGAACACCGCGTGGCGCACGCGCTCGCCGAGCAACCCGATCATCGCCGGCATCGAACACCCCGCGAGCGAGTGACCGGCGAGCACGATGTCGTCGAAGCCGGCGGCGTCGACGTCGACGCGCACCGACTCGGCGCAGTCGGCGAACGTGACCGCTCGCAGGTCGGCGGGATGCGAGCCCCGCCCGGGGAGGTCGACGGCGATGGACGGCGCGGACATGAGAGCCCGGGTGGGGTCCCAGCACCGGCCGTCGAGGCCGCCGCCGTGGACGAGCACGACAGGGATCATGGGTCGAACTCTCTCACCCGGCGCTGCACGAAGGGCAAGCCGGTAGGTTGGAACCCTCATCCGAATGGCAACAGGCGGTGGGTCATGCGTGACGTCGTGGTGGTCGAAGCGGTGCGGAGTCCTGTCGGGCGGCGCAAGGGCGGCTTGTCGGGCGTCCATGCGGCCGACCTGCTCGGCGCGGTGCAGCGCGCGGTGATCGACCGCTCGGGCATCGACCCGGCCGAGGTCGGGCAGGTGGTCGGCGGCTGCGTCGGCCAGGTCGGCATGCAGGCCGCCAACGTCACCCGCACCGCGTGGTTGCAGGCCGGTCTCCCGCTGGAGGCCGCCGCCACCACGGTCCACACGCAGTGCGGCTCGTCGCAGCAGGCCACCAACATCGCCACCGCGCTCATCGCCGCCGGGGTGGTCGACGTCGCGGTCGCGTGCGGTGTCGAGGTGATGAGCGTCGTGTCGATGGGTGCGAGCGTCCCCAAGGACCCTTTCGTGGGCAAGCCCATCACCCGCAAGTACTGGGAGCACTACGAGAACACCAGCCAGTTCGAGGGCGCCGAGCGCATCGCCGAGAAGTTCGAGCTCACGCGTGAGGAGCTGGACGCGTTCGGGAAGCAGTCGCAGGACCGCGCCGCGGTCGCGTGGGCAGAAGGGCGCTTCGACACGCAGATCGTCCCGATCGAGGCGCCGACGCTCGACGAGCAGGGTGAACCCGCCGGCACCCACACCGTCACGCGCGACGAGGGTCTGCGCGACACCTCGATCGAGGCCCTCGCCAACCTGAAGCCGGTGCTCGACCGCGAGCCCGCGTTCCACACCGCGGGCACCGCGTCGCAGATCAGCGACGGCGCCGGCGCGCTGCTCCTCATGACCGCGGAGAAGGCCGACGCCCTCGGGCTCGTTCCCCGCGCCCGCATCGTCGACACCTGCATCGTCGGGAGCGACCCGGTGCTCATGCTCACCGGCCCCATCCCCGCCACCGAGCACCTGCTGGAGCGCAACAAGCTCAGCATCGACGACCTCGACCTCGTGGAGATCAACGAGGCGTTCGCGTCGGTCGTGCTCGGATGGCAACGCACCACCGGGGCCGACATGGCGCGGGTCAACCCCAACGGCGGTGCCATCGCGCTCGGACACCCGCTCGGTGGCACCGGCAGCATCCTCGTCACGAAGGCCGTGCACGAGCTCGAGCGATCCGGCGGCCGGCGCGCGCTGGTCACCATGTGCTGCGGCGGCGGCCTCGGCACGGGCACCATCCTCGAACGCGTCTGACCCTCAGCCACGAACATCTCGGAGTTGACCCCCACGGGCGTACACGAACCCCGAGATGCTCGGGGGGCTCGGCGGGTGCTGCGCGGGGTGGCGTAGATTCCGCGCCATGACCACGACTCCCGCCCCGCCCGTCGCCGCCCGCTTCATCGGCAAGTCGGTCACCCGCAAGGAAGACCAGCGCCTCCTGACCGGTCATGGCCTCTACGTCGACGACGTGAAGGTGTCGGGCACGCTCCACGCCGCGTTCCTCCGCAGCGACCTCGCGCGCGCGGCGATCACCGGCATCGACACCAGCGCGGCGAAGGAGCTCGCGGGCGTCGTCGCGGTCTACACGTGGGAGGACTTCAACGGGATCAGCGGCCCCGGCTACCACTCGATGATGAGCGAGGAGCTGCTGGTGCCTCCGCCGCTCGCCGTCACCGACGTGCGCTACGTGGGTGACCCCGTGGCGATGGTCATCGCGCAGACCCGCTACCTCGCCGAGGACGCATGCGAGCTCATCGAGGTCGAGTACGACCCGCAGACCGCCGTCGTCGACTACACGAGCGCGGCCGCCGACACCGAGAACGTCGTCCACGCCGGCTGGGGCCTCGAGTCGAACGCGATGGTGCAGGTGCCGTTCACGCCCTTGTCGCCCGACCTCGAGGAGGTGTTCGCGTCGGCCGCGCACGTCGTGGAGTGCGACGTGGAGCAGAACCGCTACGTGGCGATGCCGATGGAGACGCGCGGCATCGTGGCGTCGTACAACAAGGGACGCCAGGAGCTCGACATCGCGTGTGCCACCCAGTCGGTGCACGAGACCAAGAACTTCTTCGCCCGCTACGTGCAGATCCCCGAAGGTCACGTGCACGTCACCGCGCGCGACGTCGGCGGCGGGTTCGGCCAGAAGATGTTCGTGTACCGCGAGGAGTGCGCGGTGGTGCTCGCGTCCTTCCTCCTCGGAGAGCCGGTGAAGTGGATCGAGGACCGGCGCGAGAACCTGCTGTCGGCCGGTCACTCGCGCAACGAGCTCGCGCACGTGAAGGTCGCCGTCGACGACGACGGGATCATCCAGGCCATCGCCGCCGACCACGTGTGCGACGTCGGCGCGTACGCGGTGTGCCCGGCGGGCATGGACCCGATGCTCCTGCCCGGGCCGTACAAGACGCCGCGACTCGGCTTCTCGATCGAGATGGTGTGGACCAACACCATGGGCAAGGCGGCATACCGCGGGCCGTGGATGTTCGAGACGACGGCGCGTGAGATGGCGATCGACCACGTCGCCGCCGAGATCGGCATGGACCCCGCCGAGCTACGACGGCGCAACCTGCTCGCCCAGGGCGACCTGCCGTTCACCGCGCCCAGCGGCAACGTGTTCCAGGAGATCACACCGCTCGAGACGCTGGAGCAGGCGCTCGAGCTCCTCGACTACGACGCCTTCCGCGCGGAGCAGGCCGAGGCGCGGGCGCAGGGTCGTCACCTCGGCGTCGGCATCTGCAGCTACGTGGAGCCGACGTCGATGGGTGGCAACACGCTCGCCACCGAAGCTGCCACGGTGAAGGTGGAGACCAGCGGGCGCGTGGTCGCATACCTCGGCACCACCGCGCACGGACAGAGCATCGAGACCACGATGGCCCAGATCGTGGCCGAGCACCTCGGCGTCGCGTACGAGGACGTCACCATCGTGCAGGCCGACTCCCGCTCCACGCCGTACGGACCCGGCACCGGCGGGAGCCGCACCGCGGTCGTCGCCGGTGGCGCGACGCGAGAAGCCACCGTCGCCGTGCGCGACAAGGTGATGAACATCGCGGCCCACATGATGGAGGCCTCGCCCGACGACCTCGAGATCGCCGAGGGCGTGGTGTCCGTGCGCGGCACGCCGTCGAAGTCGGTCACGCTCTCCGACGTCGCCAAGCAGGCGTTCCACCGTGCGCAGGAGCTTCCGGGCGAGATCGAAGGCGGCCTGGAGGCGACCGTCCGCTTCCGCCCGACGCAGTTCCCCACCTGGTCGAACGCCACCCACATCTGCGTGGTCGAGATCGACGGTGAGACCTGGTTGCCGGAGGTGAAGCGCTACATCGTGTCGGAGGACTGCGGGCGCATGATCAATCCGATGGTCGTGGAGGGACAGATCTTCGGCGGTGTGGTGCAGGGCATGGGCGGCGTGCTGCTCGAGGACTTCGTGTACGACGAGGAGGGCAACCCGCTCACCACCACGTTCATGGACTACCTCCCGCCCACCACCACCGAGGTGCCCGAGATCGAGGTCGGGCACATCGAGACCGACTCGACCACGAACCCCGGCGGCTACAAGGGCATGGGCGAGGGCGGCGCCATCGGCGCCCACGCGGCCGTCGCCAACGCGGTGCTCGACGCGCTGCGGCCGCTCGGCGTGAAGACCACGAAGACGCCCCTCGGTCCCGAGCAGATCTTCGCCCTGGTCGAGGCGGCGAAGGCACACGCTTGAGCATCGACGTCGACCACGCCATCGACCACGCCGGCGCGGTCGTCACCGTCACGCTGAACCGTCCGGAGCGGCTCAACGCCCTGGATCTCGAGCACGTGGTCGCGCTGCGCGACGAGCTGCGCGTGCTGGCGGACGACGACGCCGTGCGCGCGGTGGTGCTCACCGGCGCGGGGCGCGGCTTCTGCGCCGGCGGTGACGTCACGTCCATGACCGGCGACGGGGAGGGCGGCGGCACGGCCGAGCCGGTGGACCTGCGGGCGATCATGGAGGTCTCGGAGCTGCTGCACGGCATGTCCGCGATCACCGTCGCGGCGGTGAACGGTCCCTGCGCGGGTGCGGGGCTGTCGTTCGCGTGCGCATGCGACCTGCGCTACGCGGCGCGCTCGGCGGTGTTCGTGAGCGCGTTCCTGCGGGTGGGCAGCTCGGGCGACCACGGGAGTGCCTGGGTGCTCACCCGCGCAGTCGGCCCGGCCAAGGCGCGCGAGCTGCTGTTCCTCGGTGATCGCATCGCCGCCGACGAGGCACATCGCATCGGACTGGTGAGCGCGGTCCTCGACGACGGCGCGCTCCGCGACCACGTGGATGCCGTCGCGGCGACGCTGGCCGGCATGCCGCCGAACGCGGCACACCTCATGAAGCAGAACCTCGACGACGCGCTCACCCTCCCGCTCGCCTCGTACCTCGACGCCGAGACCGAGCGCTTCACCGAGTGCAGCGGCTCCGACGAGGCGGTGGCCGCGGCCAAGGCCTTCCTCGGGCGGAGCTGAGCCAGCGATGGGCGTTCGCCTCACCGACGACGAGGCGTGGGCGGAGCTCGCGGCCGCGCACACCGGCATCCTCACCACGCTGCGACGCGACGGCCGTCCCGTGCCGCTCCCGGTGTGGTTCGCGGCGGTCGACCGCGCCATCTACGTCCGCACCCCCGCCCGCACGCACAAGGTCGAGCACGTGCGCCGAGATCCGCGTGCGACGTTCCTCGTCGAACGGGGCGAGCGGTGGGCGGAGCTGTGCGCAGTGATGGTGCACGCCGACGTCACCGTGCTCGACGCCGGTGAGGAGCGCGATGCGGTCGAAGCCGCGATGGCCGCCAAGTACGCGAGCTTCCGCACCGAGGACGCGCACCTCCCCGACGCCACGCGCGCGCACTACGCGGTGGAGTCGGCCGTGCTGAAGTTGACGCCGGTCGGGCGCTTGGTGACCTGGGACAACAGCAAGCTGCGCCTGCAGTAGGGCCTACACCTCGGCGGCGGCGGTGTCCTTCTGGGAGGGGCGCACCTTGGTGCCCTTCCACTCGGGGATGTCCTCCCCCACCTTGGCGCCGGGCATGCCGTCCTCGTGGATGACGGCCCAGTGCGCGTGGTTGAGCTCGTGCAGCGTGAAGCACGCCTGCAACGAGTTGTAGAAGCCCATGTTGTCGACGGTCTGGTTGACCGACTCCTTGATGAGCAGCGCGGCCATCGTGGGGATCTGCGCGATGCGCCGCGCGAACTCCAGCGTGCGCTCCGACAGCTCGTCGGCCGGGAACACCTTGCTCACCATGCCGAGCTGGTAGCACTCCTCGACCGTGATCGAGTCGCTCGTGAGCATGAGCTCCTTGGTCTTGCGCGGACCGAACTCCCACGGGTGCGCGAAGTACTCCATGCCGCACATCCCGAGGCGGGTGCCGACGACGTCGGCGAAGAGCGTGCCCTCGGACGCGACGATGAGGTCGCACGCCCACATGAGCATGAGCCCGGCCGAGTACACCGAGCCGTGCACCTGGGCGATGGTGATCTTGCGCAGGTTCCGCCAGCGCAACGTGTTCTGGAAGAAGTAGTGCCACTCCTGCAGCATCAGGTTCTCGGTGCCCTGGCGGGTGGCCCCGTTGATCGTGCGCGACGGGTGCTGGTTGGGCCCGGGCATGAACTCCTCGCGGCTCACCGCGCTGCCGAGGTCGTGGCCCGACGAGAACATCGGTCCGTTGCCCCCGAGGATCACGACGCGCACGGTGTCGTCCTCCTCGGCCCGCAGGAACGCGTCGTTCAACTCGACGAGCATCCCGCGGTTCTGCGCATTGCGGGCGTCCTCGCGGTCGAGCATGATGCGCGCGATCGTGCCGTCGTCGACCGTCTCGTAGGTGACGAACTTGTACTCGGGTGCGTCGGCCACACCGTCCCCCTGGTCTGTGCGAGCTGGTCGCTGGTGGTCGTGCCTGGTGGTGTTCCTGGCGCCGACGCTAGCGTCGTCCGGCCGAGCACGAGGAGCCCAGGATGGAACGGATCCCCTACGACGAGTTCTCGATGTTCCACGAGAACGCCGAGGAGTTCGGGCTGCCGTACGACGGCCCGCCCACCGTCCGCCGGGACTCGGTCGAGATCGAGCCCGGCCGGCGCCTGAGCGCGCTGGTGTGGGGCGGCGCCCCGCCCGAGCTCGTGTTCCTCCACGGCGGGGCGCAGAACGCGCACACGTGGGACACCGTCGCCATGGCGCTCGACCGTCCCCTCGTCGCGATCGATCTCCCGGGTCACGGTCACTCCGACGGCGGCCGCCACGGCTCGGTCGACGTGGTGTCGAACGCCGAGGACGTCGCTGCCGCGATCCGGGTGCTGGCGCCCGACGCTCAGGCCGTCATCGGCATGTCGCTCGGCGGCATGACCACCATCGCGCTGGCCGACGTCGCGCCCGAGCTCGTGCGCAAGGTCGTGCTGGTCGACGTCACCCCGGGCGTGAACGAGGGGAAGTCGTCGACCATCGCCGAGTTCATCAACGGACCCGAGAGCTTCGACAGCTTCGACGACCTCCTCGCGCGCACCATCCAGTACAACCCGACGCGCACCGAATCGTCGCTGCGGCGCGGCATCCTGCACAACGCCGAGCAGCGCGAGGACGGCAGTTGGGTGTGGCGCTACCAGCGCTTCCGCGCGTTCGAGCCCACCGCAGCCGAGAACGCGGGTGAAGGCGGTGGCCACCCGAACTTCCAGTTCCTGTGGGACGCGCTCGGTCGCATCCAGGTCCCGGTGCTGCTGACCCGCGGGATGCGCGAGCAGTCGGTGGTCGACGACGACGACGAAGTCGAGCTGCTCCGACGGCTCCCGAACGCGCAGGTCGAGCACTTCGAGGAGGCTGGTCACAGCCTCCAGGGCGACACGCCCGTCGAGCTGGCTCAGAGCATCGCCCGCTTCGTCGACGGCCCCTGACCACCCTCGACCTCACCAACATGCGTCGAAGTTGCTGCACATGTCCGCAACTTTGGCGCAGGTTCGGGGGTGGCGCGGCTACCTGAGCTGCTCGAGGAAGCTCACGATGGCGTCGTTGAAGAGGTCGTTCTTGTCGCCCGCGACCATGTGACCGGCGCCCTCGACGTCGACGTACTCCGCGTGCGGGACCAGCCGCAGCAGGTCCTGGGCGCCCTCCTCGCTGAGCAGGTCGCTCACCCGGCCGCGCACGAG
>DASUAS010000184.1:0-4492 GCA_035763625.1 Acidimicrobiia bacterium | reverse complement strand
GAGCACGCACCCGTCGTGCAGGAGCACACCTCGACGGCAGCTCGCCTCGACCGCGGCGAGGTCGTGGGAGACGAACACCAGCGTGGCGCCGTTGGCCAGGACCTCGCGCAGCTTGTCGAGGCAGCGCTGCTGGAACGACGCGTCGCCCACCGAGAGCACCTCGTCGACCAGCATGACGTCGGGGTCGAGGAACGCGGCGACCGCGAACCCGAGGCGCATCTGCATGCCCGACGAGTAGAACTTCACCGGACGATCGACCGCGGCCTCCACCTCGGCGAAGGCGACGATCTCGTCGAACCGGCGCGCGACCTCGCGGCGCTTCATGCCCATGAGCGCGCCGTACACGTAGATGTTCTGCCGGCCGGTGAGCTGCGGATGGATCCCGCTGCGCACCTCGATGAGCGCGCCGACGCGACCGTGCACCTCCAGGGTGCCCGCGTAGGGGTCCATCACACCGGTGAGGATCTTGAGCAGCGTCGACTTGCCCGAGCCGTTGGCGCCGATCAGCGCGACCGACTCGCCCGGCGCGATCTCGAGCTCGACGTCGCGCAGCGCCCACCGCCATCCGCGCGTGCGGTGCAACGGTCGTTCGATGCGGGCGCGCAACGTCGTTGCCTGCCGATCGGCGCGGAAGCGCTTCCACAGCCGGTGCGCGGCGATCGTCCCCTCAAGCGACATCGGCGATCCCGGCTTCGAGCTTCTTGAAGATGAGGTAGCCGCCCACCAGGTAGACGAACGCGCTGATCGCGGACGGGATCACCAGCCGCCAGGGTGGCTGGAGCCCGTAGAGGATCGTGGCGCGGTACCCCTCGATGACGCCGACCAGCGGGTTGAGCGCGGCGTACACCGGTTGCCACTCGTGGGGGATCGCAGAGATGTCGTAGGCGACGGGTGTGGCGAAGAGCCCGAGCTGCAGGAGCAGTGGGATGGCCTGCGCGATGTCGCGGACGAACACCACGATGACCGAGAGCGCGAGCGCGAGGCCGGCGCAGAACGCGACCTGGATGACGAGGAACAGCGGCGCCCAGATCGCGGTGGTGCGCGGCTCGTAGCCGGTGATGAGGAAGAGGACCCCGAGCACGAAGACCGACAGCGCGAAGTCGTAGCCGGCCACGGTGATCGCCGACGTGGGGAACACCTCGCGCGGGCAGCGCACCTTGTTGAGCACCGACGACTCGAACACGAGGATCTGCCCGCCGCGCGAGACCGACGACGAGAAGAACGTCCACGGCAGCAGCCCGAGGTACACGAACAGCGAGTACGGCGCGCCGTGGGTGTCGATGTTGACCACCCGGTTCACGAAGAGCATGAACACGAGCATGAGCAGGATCGGGGTGACCAGCGCCCAGCCGATCCCGAGCAGCGTCTGCGCGTACCGCGCCTGGAACTCGCGCTCGGTCAGCGCCCACAGCAGCTCGCGCGCGTTCCAGAATTCGCGCAGCGACCGGATCGGCGCGAGCGACCGTCGGAAGCGCAGCTCCGGGGGCGGCTCGGTGAGCGGCTCGGTGACCGACTCGGTGACGGCAGGCGGCATCGTCACAGTCTGACCCCGCGCGTGACGACGCGCGCGGCCCGGTCGTCGGTCATGCGCCCACGGCCTCGACCTCGGGCGCGAGCTGCTCGACGAGCGCGCGCACCGCGGGGGCGACGGTGGCGCGGTCGTGACCCAGCTCCAGGCGGTAGGCGGGCACCGCCCGCGCCGCCGCGGCCAGCGTGGCGAGGCTGCGCGCCGCGTGGCCCGGCAGCTGCCCGAGCGTGCTGGGTGCCAGCGCCTGCAACGCGTGACCCGACGACGCGCGCGCGAAGCTCGTCGTCGCGTTCGCGGTGCGCACCGGGACCACGATCGCGGCCAGCGCGAGCTTCGGGACCACACACTCCGGGCGGGCGCGGGCGACGAGGTACAGCGACTTGTCGTCGGTCGCGTGGCGGTGTCGGGTCGCGCCGCGCGCGAGGTTCGGGTATCGCGCGACGTCGGCGTCGACGACCTTGGCGGTGGAATAGAGGCTGTGCACGACCGGTGGGGGCGTCGTCTCGATCGCGCAGTAGTCGTCGCCGGCGTACTGCATGCCCGCCTCGACGCACGCGAGCGTGGTCGACGACTTCCCCGCACCTCCCGCGCCCACGAGGAGCACGCCGCGCCCGTCGATCCCGACCGCGCCGCCGTGCGCGAGCTGCAGGCCCCGGCGCGCCAGCCACCAGTGGAACGCCGTGCGGAACGGCGCGCCCCGCTCACCGTGGCTGAGGTCATCGGGCGTGCCGATGGCGAAGTAGCCGGCTCCGTGGCCGAAGTCGGCGCCGAAGTCGACGGCTTCGAGCATCACGCGCCCGTACGACGTCGCGGCGGCGCGGTCGCGGTCGATGATCGAGCGCGCCGGCGCGGGCGTCCCGTCGACCTGGGCGAGGCGGGGCACCGGGACACCCGTCGACTCGGTGTCCCACGCGTGCATCGTGAACACGGGTTCGGCGTCGACCTCGTCGAGGTGGCACAGCGGCGCCAGGAGCTGGTCGACCAGCGCGCGCCCGGCGAAGCGGAAGCGCACGGGCGCGCCGGCGACGAGCCGCACCGACTCGACCACCGCGGCCGCGCGCGCGGCGGCGTCCCAGCCCTGCCGCGCGGACTCCAGGACGCGATCGAGCGCGACGACCGGCTCAGGCGTCACGACGTCGGATCGGCCAGCCCTGGTCGGCGTCGACCTGGTTCACGCGGTCTCCAGCGTCCTGCACGGTCCCAAAACTAGCGAGAGCCCGTCGCGCCGACCCGCTCCCGGGTGCGTACCGGGAGCGGGTGTCAGGCGAGGTCGCGCGAGTTCAGGCGCGCGAGGTCAGGAGGGCGTGCCCGACCCGAGCTGGATGGTGGCGCTGTGGCTCTGGCCCGACGAGTCGGTCCACTCCACCTTCACCTTGTCGCCCGGCTGGTACGGGACCATGAGGTGCGTGAGCTGCGATGCCGACGACACCGAGTTGCCGTCGACGGCGGTGATGGTCGAACCCTGGGTGATGCCGGCGTCGTCGGCACCCGAGCCCGACTGCACGTCCTGCACGTATGCGCCGTTGCCCGACGAGTCTCCGCGGTTGCCCTGGTTGCCGAATCCGCCGCCGAACCCGCCGTCGGTGTTGCCGTTGGCGGTGTCGCTCACGGCCACGCCCATGATCGCGGCGTGGGCGCCGACGTGGATGGTGTCGCCGCCGGCGCCGGACTCGATCTTCTTGGCGATGGCGAGCGCGTCCTCGATCGGGATGGCGTAGCCCTCGTTGGCCGACTGGCCACCGAAGCCGAAGCCGCCGTTGCCGCTGGAGGCGGCCGCGTTCATGCCGACCACGTCACCGTTGGCGTCGACCAGCGGACCGCCGGAGTCGCCGGGCTGGATGTTGGCGTCGATCTGCAGGAGGTTGTGGAGCGTCTCGGCGTTGCTGCCGTCCTGGTCGGACGCGGTGATCTGCTGACCGGTGCCGGTGACGCTGCCGCTGACGACGGTCGGTGCACCGCCCTTGCCGCCGGCGTTGCCGAGCGCCACGATCGCGTCGCCGACCTGCACCGACGACGAGTCGCCGAGCGACGCCGGCGTGAGACCGGAGACGTCCTCGATCTGGACGAGGGCGACGTCGTGCTCGATGTCGTACCCGAGCACCTTCACGCCGTGGTAGTCGCCGTTGCCACCGATCTCCGCTTGGAGGTCGGTCGACGAGGCGACGACGTGGTTGTTGGTGAGCACGAGGCCCGACGACGAGATGACGATGCCGGTGCCGGCGGCCTCACCCTGGTTGAGCGAGCTCACCAGGTTGACCACCGACGGGCTGATCTTCTGCGCGATCGACTGCACGTCGATGTTGGCCGTCTGGCCGTTGCCGGACGAGCCGTTGGAGCTGTTCGAGCCGTTGCCACCGAACTGGGGGAACTGCTGCGTGGGGAAGCTGTTCCCCGCGTTCGACGTGGTGGTGTCGTGGTTGGCGCCGATGGTGTAGCCGATCACCGCGGCGAGGGTCAGGAAGCATGCGACCGCGAGCGCCGACAGCGAGCGGCGACGTGACTCGCGCTCGTGGCGGGCGACCGTCCGTGGCGGGACCCCGGGGGGAGGGGTCGCCGCCATGGGGACGGTCGGGGGGGCCGCCGGGGGGATCGGCGGGATCGGAGGCGGAGGAGGCGCCGCGGCAGGAGGGGGCGGAGGAGGAGGCGCCGCGGCAGGGGGTGGGTACAGGGGCTGGTACGGCGGCGACGCCTCCGGCGGGGAGGGATGCGTGTCGTCGGGGTTCGACATCGTTCGTGCTCCAGGGTCGACGGGTGGGGGAGCACCCGTGAGGACTGACTCTGCCCGACCGTTCCTGAGAAGAAGCTGTCCGGCCGTGCGGGAGTGGAAACGCCGTGGGCCCCGTCCGTGTGCCCGCCCGCCTGAGAGCCGCTCTCAGCGACCCGGCAGTGGCGCCCGTTTCGCCCCGGCCAGGGTCGGGCACGCTCCAACTCACGAGGGCGGCCAGTTGGAGAGCACGTCAGGAC
>DASUAS010000183.1:0-6520 GCA_035763625.1 Acidimicrobiia bacterium | reverse complement strand
GGCGGCCGCCCGCAGCGGGCCCGAGGTCGCCCGCTTCCGGTGACCGCGACGAGGAACTCCTCGGGGTCACCGGTCTCCGACCGTCTGCTCGTCCTGCAATTCCTGCGCCTGCTGAACCTGACCGCGCTGCTCGTCGTCCCGCCGCTCGCCGGGGTCGAGACCCGGCGGGCG
Organism: Acidimicrobiia bacterium; assembly: GCA_035763625.1. GTDB lineage: Bacteria > Actinomycetota > Acidimicrobiia > IMCC26256 > DASPTH01 > DASUAS01. Next base: position 6,349 of record DASUAS010000183.1, on the reverse strand, counting down.
GTCGCCGTCGCCCTCGTCTACGTCGTGTTCGTGGCCGGGGTGGAAGTTGCCCGCCGGGTCGCACCCGGCCATGCGGTCGCGCTCGTCTCCTGGAGCGTGCTCGTCGACGGCGCGGCGGTGGCGCTGGGCGTGGCGTTCACCGGGGGCTATCGGAGCCCGCTGCTCTTCCTCGTGTTCCTCGACGTGATGGCGGTGACGCTCGTCGCGTCGTACCGCACCGGGCTCAAGCTCGCGCTGTGGTGCGCACTTCTGCTGCTCCTCGCGCACGCGGCGGTCGACGCCGGCGTGGTGACGGGTGAGAACGCGCTCGACGACCGCGTCGCGATCGTGAGCGCGGTCGCCTTCCTCCTGTTCGCGGTGTGCGCGGCCCTCTTCTCGGCGGTCAACGAACGCGCGCTCCGCAACAGCCGCGGTCACCTCGAGCAGCTCGTGGACCTCGGCGGTGAGCTCGAGCGCGCCATCCGTCCCGACGACGTCCTCGCCACGCTGGTGCACCACGCCTGCGCGCGCCTGGGCTTCACGCGCGCAGTCGTGCTCGTGCGGTCGGGGCTCGTCTGGGACGGCGTGCGTGACGACGGCGTCGCCGAGGTGCACTTCCACGTCTCCGACCAACCGGCACCGCTCGTGATGGAAGCGTGGGCGACGAGCGCGCCGATGCTCGTGCGCGTCGTCGACGACGACCTCCTCGACCTCGTGCTGCCCGGCGCGCGCAACGTCGTCGTCTCGCCGATCACCGCCGAGGGCGAGCACCTCGGCGTGGCGGTGGGTGAGTGGGGCGGTGGGAACGACGCCCGCATCCCGACGTCGACGGTCCGGGCGCTGGCGCAGGCGTCGATGCACACCGCGCTGGCGCTGCGCAACGCGCGGCTGCTCGGTGAGAACGAGCGCCTGGCCACGCGCGACTCGCTCACCGGCCTCGCCAACCGCCGGCTGTTCGACGAGTCGTTGCAGCGAGAGGTCGCGCGTGCAGAGCGCCTCACGACGCCGGTGAGCCTGCTCGTGCTCGACGTCGACCACTTCAAGCAGGTGAACGACACCTACGGTCACCAGACCGGTGACGCGGTGCTGCGCGAGGTGGCCGACGCCCTCGTCGCCAACACCAAGAACTACGACGTCGCGGCGCGGTACGGCGGGGACGAGTTCGTGGTCTTGCTCCCCGGCTGTCACCGCGGCGACGCCATGCGCGTCGCCGAGCGGGTCCGCAGCGGGATCGCGCGTGCGGTCGGGGAAGCGCCGGTCACCGTCAGCGCCGGGGTGGCCACGGTGCCCGACAACGCGAGCGACGCCGAACGCCTCATGGCCGCGGCCGACGCCGCGCTCTACGAGGCCAAGCGCACCGGACGCGACAAGGTCGCCGGCTCGGGGCGCAACATCGACGTCGCTCCTCCGGACCCGCTGCGCTGGACCGCGCCGCTCGCCCGCGGCGCCTGACGTCAGGCGGCCGGCGCGCCGTCGGCGAGGAGCTGCACCGCCAGCGCGCGCAGCTCCCCGTGTGGCGCCTTGCCCGCCGCCGATCGTCGGAGCGAATCGACGAAGAGGAAGCGGCGCGGCACCTTGTAGCCCGCCATGCGGTCGCGGCACCACTCCCGCATCGCGGCTTCATCGCAGTCGTCAGCGTCGTGACCGTCGACGCCCTCGGCGCGTTGCACCAGCGCGACGACGCGCTCGCCGTAGCGCTCGTCGGGAACGCCGACCACCACGCAGTCGAACACGCCAGGGTGCTCGCGCAGCTCGGCTTCGACCTCTTCCGGATAGACCTTCTCGCCGCCGGTGTTGATGCAGGCCGAGCCGCGCCCGAGCAGGCGCACGGTCCCGTCGGCCGCGACCGTGGCGTGGTCACCGGGCACCGAGTAGCGCACGCCGTCGAGGACGCGGAACGTGGCCGCCGACCGGTCCGGGTCCTTGAAGTAGCCGAGCGGGATGCGACCGCCGATCGCGAGCACGCCGACCTCTCCCGAGCCGGCGACCACGTCGCGACCGGTGTCCTCGTGCACCACCCGGATGCGGTCGTCGGCCGAGAACCGGGCCGCGGAGATGGCGCCGTCGGCCGCGCGCGCCGACTGCCGCGGACCGAGACCCTCCGACGCGCCGAGCGCGTCGACGATGGTCACGCCGTCGAGGTGGTCGAGCAACCCTCGCTTCACGTCGGGACTGAACAGGACGCCGGAGGAGGTGATGGCACGCAACGAGGAGAGATCCCATCGGTCTGGATGCGCGCGCAAGGCGTCGAGCAGCGGACGCGCGAACACGTCGCCGACGATCGTGAGCGTCTGCACGCGCTCGCGGGCGACCGCGTCCCACACGAGCTCGGGATCCAGGCCGGCGTGGTCGACGAGCACGACGGTGCCGCTGCCGGCGAGCGCGGCGAGGGCGGCGAACAGCCCGGTGCCGTGCATGAGCGGTGCCGCGGGCAGCAGCGTCGACGCCCGCTTGCCCGCGCTCGCCGCCGCGAACGGGTCGGGGGGATCGGGGCGATCGGGATGCGCCGACGCCCACAGCGAGACGTAGAGGTCGTCGTTGCGCCACATCACGCCCTTGGGCATGCCGGTGGTACCCCCGGTGTAGAGGAAGATCAGGTCGTCGCCCGAGGGCGTGCGCGCGCGTTCGTCACCGGTCGGCGTCGACGCCGCCACGGCCTGCTCGTACGGTGCCCCCACCTCGAGCAGGCACGGGCGCGCCGACGGTGCGATGCGCGCCACGGCTTCCGCCACGGTGTCGGTGAAGGCGGCCTCGTGAACCAGGGCCCGGGCGTCGGAGTTGTCGAGCAGGTAGCGGAGCTCCGCGGCACGGTACCGGAAGTTCACGTTGACCGGGACGCAGCCCAGCTTCAGCGCGGCGTAGAACGACTCGAGGTACTCGGGTCGGTTGGTGACCTCGATCGCGATCCGGTCGCCGGGCACGAGGCCGGCCTCGCGGTGGAGGTGACGGGCGACGCGGTCGGCCCGATCGGCGAACTCCGCCCACGTGACGCGCCGCTCGCTCCACACCAGTGCGTCACGGTCGGGGACGATCTTCGCGAGGCCGTCCCACACCGCCGCGAAGTTCCAGTCCGACATGCGAGCGATGCTACGGCAGGGTGTTTCAGGCGGATCTCAGGTGCGCGAGCGCATGATCCCAGGATCGGGGCGGCGAGCGAGGCGAGCGAGCGGAGTGCCGTGGTGCAGGGACCGCGAGCCACGAGGTCTCATGTCTGAAGGTCGTCGGTGAGCAGGTCGTGGGCCACGAGGCAGGTCGGCCACGTGGTCCTGTTCGTCGCGCTGGCGGCCGTGCCCGTCGTCGCGCTGAACTCCTTCGCCAGCGCCGACACCGGCCCCGATCCCACGGCCGGACCGAGCTCGACGCCGCGCCAGTGCCTCGCCGACCAGGGGGTGACCCTCCCCACCCCCTCGTCGGCGGCCCCCGGACCCCGCTGAACGCCGAGCCGCGCGACGAACCGCGCCAGGCCGCGGCGGCGTGCGGGTTGGTGCGGTCGGGCCCGTCCGGTGGGCGCGGACCGTCGGCCACGATCTGAACGCGCCGGTCAGCCCGCGCCCGGTTGCGGATCGCCGACGTCGAACCACCAGCGCGACAACGCTTCCATCTCGGTCACCGTGGCGCGCAGCTCGTCGCTCAGCGCACCCGGGTGGCGCGCCACCAGGATCACGGTGAGCGAGCGGTAGTACCAGAGCTGGTCGATCGCACCGGCGTGGAAGCGCTGCCACACCTCGGGTCCGTTGCGGCGCAGGTCGACGACGATCGACCGGGCGTTGGCGAGCGCGTCGGCCGCCTTCACCCGCAGCACCGCGACCGGCACGCGGTCGGCGGCGAGGTGGTCGATCGCCTCCTGCTTGCGTCGCCGCCACGTCGACGCGTCGCGCGGTGCCGTGGACTTCGTGGGGAGCTCGCCGTCGACGGTCTCGGTGCACGCCTTGACGATGCGCGCCACCTTCCGCCCGTAGCGGCGGCGGATCTTCTTCGGCTTCACGAGCGCGTCCTCGATCGTGTCGTGGAGCAGGCCGGCGATGGCCTCCGACTCGCTGCCCCCGTCGTGCAGCACCAGCGCCGCGACCTCCAGCAGGTGCGCGACGTACGGGACCCCGGTGCCCTTGCGGGTCTGGCTGCGGTGCAGCTCGGCGGCCCATTCGACCGCGTCGGCGAAGCGCGGTCCGATCACGGGCCGAGCGCCCGCGTCGTCGTCATCCCGCATCGCGCGCCTTGGCCACGTTCTTCTCGTGCTCGGACAGGGTGGTCGCGTAGTAGGTCTTCCCGTGCGAGTCCGAGACGTAGTACTTGTACGGGACCGGCGCGGGCACGAGCGCGGCCCGCATCGCCACCTCGCTCACCGTCTTGATCGGTGTCGGCGGCAGCCCCTTCACCTTGTACGTGTTGTAGGGCGAGTCGATCTTGCGGTCGGCGTCGGTGGGCACCGGCGGGCAGCCACCTTTCGCGTAGCAGAGGGTGGCGTCGATCTGGAGGGGCATGTCGTCCTTGAGCCGGTTGACGATGACCGCCGAGATCAGCGGCGCGTCGTCCTTGCTGCCGGCCTCGGCCTCGATCAGGGACGCGCTCACCAGCGCCTGGTAGGGGTTCAAGCCGCCGTTCTGTGCGCCCGATGCCCCGAGCCCGATCTCGTCGGCCTTGGCGTCGAACTGGGTCACGATCTTCTGGAGGATCTGCGCTTCGGTCTCGTTCGCGCCGACCGCGTAGGTGTCGGGCCAGGTGAGGCCCTCGAGCGTGTTCACGTCCGGCGGTTCGTACTTCGAGCGCACCACGTTCGACTGGGCCGCGGCCATGAAGCGATCGGCGCTCTTGCCTTCGAGCTTGCCGACGCGATCGGCGATCTGCTGCAGGGTGAGGCCGGGCGGGAGGAGCAGGGTGAGGTCGGGGACGATGGTCCGCGGCCCGCCGCGCAGCGTGTCGAGGGCCTCACGCGCCTCGCTGTTCTCGACGAAGTCGTAGCGACCGGCCGCGTACTGCGTGAACTGGGCGCTCGCGGCCACCTGCTGGAAGGTGGCCGACGACGCGATCACGCCCCGCTGCTGGAGCTGGTCGCCGACCTGGGCCGGCGTCCACCCCTGCTGGATCTCCACCACGATGTCGGCGTTGCCGGACGTCGAGCTCTCCACGTTGCTGAGCACCCAGATCGACGCGATCGCGAGCGGCGTCAGCATGGCGGCGATCACGACGAGCGTCATCGCGTTGCGGCGGTAGGTGCGGTAGCGCTCCGCGGCGCGACGGCTCCGGCCCGAGCGCCACTGGGGTTCGGAGGGCATCGGGGCATGGTACCGAGCGCCCGGACCGAGCCCCCGCGCGGCGTCGGGCGAGACCCGGTGACATGTGCTCCACCGACGTGCGTCTCACCGACCTGCGTCTCACCGGCCCGATGCGCTTCACTTGCTCGATGCGCTTCGCGATCAAGACGTCACCGCAGGACACCACGTGGGCCGACATGCTCGCGGTGTGGCAGGCCGCCGACGAGATCGAGCTGTTCGAGTCGGCCTGGACCTTCGACCACTTCTATCCGATCTTCACCGAGCAGGTCGACGGCGACTGCATGGAGGGCTGGATCACCCTGGCCGCGCTCGCGCAGGCCACTCGGCGCCTCCGGGTCGGCGTGCTGGTGACCGGTCTGCCCTATCGCCACCCCGCGGTGCTCGCCAACATGGCCGCCACCCTCGACGTCGTCTCCGGTGGTCGCCTCGAGCTCGGCATCGGCGCGGGGTGGAACGAGGTGGAGGCGGCCGCGTACGGCATCGACCTGCACGCCACGCTCCGCGAGCGCTTCGACGCGTTCGACGAGGGGTGCGAGGCGATCATCGGGCTCCTGTCGAACGAGCAGACCACGTTCAGCGGCCGCTACGTGCAGCTCACCGACGCGTACTGCAATCCCAAGCCGATCCAGCGACCGCACCCGCCGATCTGCATCGGTGGTCAGGGCGAGCGACGCACCCTGCGGTCGGTGGCGCGCTTCGCGCAGCACTGGAACTATCCGGGCGGTCCGGTCGAGCAGTTCGCGTCGAAGCTCGACGTGCTGCGCGCGCACTGCGCCGAGCTCGGACGGGATCCGTCGGAGATCACGGTGTCGACGCACCTGCGCGGCGCCCCCGGACCGGATGGGGTGGCCGACGTCGTCGACCAGGCCACGCGCTACCGCGACGCCGGCCTCGACCTCGGCATCGTGTACCTGCAGCCGCCCCACTCGCCCGCGGTGCTCGAACCCCTCGCCGAGGCGCTGTCGCGCGTGTGATCGTCGGCTAGAGCGTCCAACCCGCGTTCTTGCGCTCGACGCACGTCGGGCAGACCGGATAGCGGGACGGGTCGCGGGTCGGCACCCACTTCTTGCCGCACAGCGCGGTGATGGCCTCGCCGG
>DASUAS010000182.1:0-17262 GCA_035763625.1 Acidimicrobiia bacterium | reverse complement strand
CAAGCCGCTAGACCTCACCTACATGGAGTACGAGCTCCTCAAGTTCTTCGCCACGCACTCGAGCAAGGTGTTCACCCGCGAGCAGCTGCTCTCACGCGTGTGGGGCTACGAGTACTACGGGGGCGCGCGCACGGTCGACGTCCACGTGCGGCGGCTCCGGGCCAAGCTCGGCGAGGAGCACGCGAGCCTGATCCAGACCGTGCGCTCGGTGGGCTACCGGTTCGGCTCGCCGCGCTGGACGCCGGGCGACTGACGGATCAGGCCGCGTCGGCCTCGTCGCCGGGACCGGCGTTCTCGGCGAGCACGAAACCCATCAGCGCGCTCCAGATCGCCCCGCCGAGCATGACCGCCACCGGCAGGATCAGGATCATCAGCACGACCATCACGACGCCGCCACCGATCATGCCGGGAGCGTAGCAACCGTCGATTCGTGCGATGCTTGCAAACCGCCCGATCGCGGCGCACCATCGTGTGCGCGGGCGGACACGGGAGGGGGACTCGTGGACGAGCACGGTTCGGAACGGTCGCTCGCGCTGGCCGGCATCGTGGGGGTCGTGCTGCTCGTGGTCAGCGCGCTCATCCAGGGCAGCCCACCGAAGCCCCACGACTCGGCGGGCGAGATCGCGAAGTTCCTCGTCGACAAGCAGGACCAGATCCGCTGGGCCGGCTTCATCGGCGCGCTCGGGTCGATCGTGCTCCTCGGTTGGGTCGGCGCGGTGTGGCGACTCCTGCGGCGCGCCGAAGGCGACGTGCCGATGTTCGCGGTCGCCGCGACCGGAGGCGCGGTGTTCGCCCTCGCGGTGGTGAACGTGAGCGCGGTGCTCTTGGGCGTCATGGCCATCGTCGGCCCGGCCGCGCTCGGTGGCGGCGACACGCGCACGCTCTACCTGCTCACGAACAACCTGATCGCGGTGGGCGCGATGGGACTCGCACTCTTCGTCGGCGCGTTCGCGACCGTCATCATCCAGGGTGGCGTTCTGCCCCGTGCGCTGGGGTGGCTCGGTGGGTTGATCGCGGTGGTCTTGCTCGCCGCTGGTGGGGGCGTCGCGTCGACGCGCGATGTCTTCTTCGTCCTCGGCTTCGTCGGCTTCCTCGCGTTCGGGCTCTGGACGATCGTCGTGAGCGTGCTCATGTACCGAGGTGCCGGGACGCGGACCGCCGAGCCGTCGGCGGTGTCAGCGGCGTAGCGCGCGGGCGGCGCGCGTCTCACGCGCCGGGAACGTTTCGGGTCGTTCGCCGTCGGCGTCGCTCACCGCGTTCCACGTCGCGGCGGCGACCGCGGCGAACACCGCGTCGGAGGCACGCGCGAGTGGTTCGCCGGGGTCGTCGACCAGCTCGACGTCGATCGGCGGCGTGTCCTTGGCCCGCAGGATCCCGAACGAGCGGATGGTGAGGTCGTGGACCTCGCCGGTGTCGGGATCGACCGCGAGGCCCTCGGTGAGCACCCAGCCCAACGCCATGTGCGCGGCCCCGATCGAGTACGAGCGCAGCACGACTGCATCGAGGGGATCGCCGGCAGCGACGCGCACGACGACCCGCTCGATCCGTCCCGCGTCGTCGCAGACGACACGCGCCCCGGCGACGGCGCCACTCTCGGCAACGACACACGCGTCGAGCATCACCGCCGCGACGCGGTCGTCGCACACGAGCACGGTGCGGTCGGCACCGGCGACGTGCAGCGCTCCCTCGAGCAGGACGGCGCGCTCCGCGAGTCCCACCGCGCGCAACGTCGACGCCGTGGGCGGACCCAGTGCGGTCGCGCTGGTCCACTCGCCGCGCTCCTCGAGCGAGTACGGCCACGCGATCGGCGCGACGAACGGTGCGGCGTCACCCACGACGGTGCCGCGCGTGTGCACGGTCGTGCCGTCGAACACCGCGGTCGCCGCGATGGGCGGCCGCTTCGGGCCGAGTCGCACCACGTCTTCGCGCGCGTAGACGACGCGCACGGCGCGACCGGTGCGGTCGGCCAGCTCGCGGGCGGCCGCGCCGACCGGTGATGCGAGCTTGCCGCCGAAGGCACCGCCGTTGGCCAGGGGCGTCGCGGGATCGCCGCCGGGCTCGCACCACGACGCGTCCGGTTCGAGGTACGCGGGTTCGACCCACGACGTGGTGAGCCGCACGCCACCGGCCGCCGCTGCCGGCGCCGCGAGGGGCGACTCGGGATCGACGGTCGTGCGGCGGCCCTGCACCTTGGCCGCGAGCGCCCGCGCCTCGAGCAGCGACTCGGCAACCACCCACGACCCGCCCGCCGCCTCGATTGCGTCGGCGGTCGAACCTGGAGGAAGGGGCACGGCGACGAGCGCGTCGCGCGGGGCGCCGTCGTCGGCGAAGCCGCCGTCGCCGAGCGGCACCCGCGGTCCCACCACCTGCGACGCGCCGCCCTCGAGCTCGGCGCGTCGCGCGGCAGCACGCTCGTCGCGGGCGAGCACCGTGCTCGTCGCCCCGACCACGTCGTACACCGACTGCCATCCCGTGCACCGGCACAGATGCGCAGCGAGGGCGCGGTCGAGGTCGACCCGTCGGGTCTTGCCCTTCGACTCGGCAGCAACGAGCCGCACCAGGATCCCGGGGGTGCAGAACCCGCACTGCGATCCGCCGGTGGCCACGAACCGCGCGGCCAGGTCGTCGCGCGTCACGGGATCGAGACCCTCGACCGTCACCACCGACCGGCCCGCGACCCGCGTGGCGGGCGTGACGCACGCGACGCGCGGCTCGCCGTCGACGAGCACCGTGCAACAGCCACATTGGCCCTGCGGCGCGCAACCGTCCTTCGGCGACACGACCGCGAGCCGCTCGCGCAACACCGAGAGCAGCGATTCACCGGGGGCGGCGTCGACCTCGACCTGCTCTCCGTTGCACGAGAACTGCACCCGATGCCCAGTTCCGCTCACGGACAGGCAGGATAGGAGGATGCCTCCCGCACTCCTCTCTCCAGGCGCGTGCTCACGGCGCGCATTCCTCGGAGGTGCGCTCGGCGCCGCTTCTGGCCTGGTCGTCGCGAGCTCGTTCGCCGACACGGCCTGGGGCGACAGCGCACCCGACCCCAAGACCTTCTTCCCACTCGTGCTCAGCGCCGACCTCGCCGCGTCGCCTCAGCCGCAGCGCCTGGTGTTCGCGCTCTCGCACGTGGTCAAGAAGGACATCGTGTACGCAAGTGGCCCCGACGTGACCGTCCGGTTCCGCAAGAAGGGCGAGAAGAAGTGGTCGCAACCGGAGAAGACCGCGTTCGACCGGGCCGGGCTGCCCAAGGGTCGCGGCGTCTACGTCTCCCGTCCGCTGCTCGACACCGACGGGGTGTGGCAGGTCCAGGCGCGGGCACTCGGCCAGAAGGTCCCGTTCAGCATCCAGGTGAACCCGACGCCCGCAGCGGTGGTCCCGGGCGAGACCGCGCCACGCGACGCGTCGCCCACCACGACCGACACGCTCGGTGTCGACCCGATCTGCACGCGTGACCCGATGTGCCCGCTGCACACGCAGTCGCTGTCGGCGGTGATCGGCGCGGGCAAGCCGGTGGCCGCGCTGTTCGCGACGCCCGCGCGCTGCCAGTCCCAGTACTGCGCGCCGGTGCTCGACGAGTTCCTCGACACGGTCAAGGGCTACGAAGACCGGATCGTGCCCGTGCACATCGAGATCTACCAGAAGTTGACCGGGACCGCCCTCATCCCCACGGTCGAGGCGTGGCGCCTGCCGAGCGAGCCGTGGCTCTTCGGCATCGACGCCGGCGGCACGGTGCAGTCGCGCATCGACGGCGCGTTCGGCGGTACCGAGATGAAGGCGCTTCTCGACGCCCTGGTCAAGCAGCAGTAGCCGCCGCCCGGCGATCCGGGACGGAGGCCGAGCAGGAGCGAGCGACGGCGACTAGGAGAAGCTCTGGCCGCAGCCGCAGCTGCGGGTGGCGTTCGGGTTGTTGATGCTGAACCCGGCGCCCTGGAGCCCGTCCTTGTAGTCGAGCTGCGCTCCCCCGAGATGCGGCGCGCTCGCCGGGTCGATGACCACGGTGATGCCACCGTGCTCCGACTTCACGTCGTCGGCAGCGACGTCGGTGTCGAAGAACATCTCGTAGCTGAAGCCGGAGCACCCACCGGGGCGGACCGCGACCCGCAGCACGAGCTCGGGGTTCCCCTCGGCCGTGATGAGGCTCTTCACCTTGTCGCTGGCGGCGTCGGTGATGGTGAAGACGGTGCTGGCGTCCTGAACGCTGAACATCAGACCTCGCAGGTGGCTCGAACGGAGACGGTTGAAAGCTTAACCGAGGGGTGCTCCGAGCCCCACCGTCACGTGGCACGGCTCGGAGTCGTACAACGTCCCGAAGTCGTCGACTGTTCCCCCGCCGACAGCGTCGATCACGCCTTCGCACAGACCTCGATGCAGGTTGCAGACGAGCTCGGGATAGGCCTCGGCGAGATCGCGGAACGGGCAGTGCAGGAACTCGATGCGGGCGGGCTGGCCGTCGGTGCCGTCGGTCTCGAGCGCGGGTTCGAAGCCGAGCTTGGTGAGCTCGGCTTCCAGCGCGCCCAGGCAGCTGCTCGCCCGGGTGCGGGCCCCGGCCTCGGTGCCCCAGACGCGGCCGGTCGCGTTGGCATCGTCGGCGTCGGCACCGACCCGTTCGGCCATGGTCGCGAGCAGCCCGGCGAGCAGCGCGTGGGCCGGCGGGTCGAATCCGAGTCCCGGCGCACCGGAGCTCAGGAAGTAGAGGTGCTGGGGTCTGCCCACGGTGCCCCGGTGGACGGCCTCGACGTCGACCAGCCCGACCTCACGCAGGCGCTCGAGGTGCAGGCGCACGGTGTTGGCGTGGATGCCGAGGCGCTCCGCCAGCTCCGAGGCCGAGAGCGCGGCAGTGGAGCGAGCGAGCTCCTCGTACATCGCGTACCGGGTCTCGTCGCCGAGCGCCTTGAGGACCGCGAGCTGATGCTCCGATTCACGCCGGTTCACGCGCTTGACGGTACCCGGCCCCGGGCATATTTTCAAGATGTAGCCTGTATCAATTACCATGATGCGCACCCCTGACCCCGACGACCCGGGCGCTCCGGTCCACGAGCCCGTCCCGGGTCCCCCGCCCTCGCCCGACGACGTCCGGCACATGCTGGCGGGCGTGATCGACCCCGAGCTGCACGCCTCGATCGTCGACCTCGGCATGGTCGAGGACGTCAGGGTGGGGCCCGACGGGACCGTGACGGTGAAGGTCGCGCTCACCACCGCCGGGTGCCCGCTGCGGGTGCAGATCCGCCGGGACGTCGAGTCGAAGGTGCGCGGCCTGCCCGGCGTCCGCTCGGTGGCCGTCGAGTACGGCGAGATGACCCGGGAGCAGAAGTCGGCGGCGATGCAGCGGGCCCGCTTCAGCGCCCGCGAGCAGGCCGGTCCGACCGAGGTGCCCTCGACGACGCGCGTGCTCGCGGTGGCGAGCGGCAAGGGCGGCGTCGGCAAGTCGTCGGTCACTGTGAACCTCGCGGCCGCGCTCGCGGCCCGTGGCCTCACCGTCGGCGTCCTCGACGCCGACATCTGGGGCTTCAGCGTCCCGCGCATGCTCGGCGTCGAGGGGCGTCTCGGCGGGAGCGAAGGGAAGATCGAACCGAACGTCGTGACCGTCGGCGACGGCAGGCTCAAGGTCGTGTCGATGGGGTTCCTCGTCGACGACGAGAGCACCGCGCTGATGTGGCGGGGCCTCATCCTCACGAAGGCGCTCGAGCAGTTCCTCACCGACGTGCGCTGGGGAGACATGGACTACCTGCTCATCGACATGCCGCCGGGGACCGGCGACGTGCAGATGGGGCTCGCCCGCATGCTGCCGCAGGCCGAGATGCTCGTCGTCACCACGCCGGCGCGCGCCGCGCAGAAGGTGGCGCCGCGCGTCGCCGACATGGCGCGCCGCTCCTACATGAAGGTGGTCGGCGTCGTCGAGAACATGAGCGAGTTCGTCGCGCCCGACGGCTCGCTCCACGCGGTGTTCGGCGAGGGCGGCGGCGCAGCGTTGGCCGAGGAGATCGGCGTGCCGCTGGTCGCGCGCATCCCGATCGAGCCCGCGGTGTCTCGGGGCGGCGACTCGGGTCGGCCGGTCGCGCTCGACGCCCCCGACAGCGCCGTCGGCCGGGCCTTCGCCGAGCTCGCCGAGCGCATCACCCACGACCTGCTGCCGCCCATCGAGATGGCCGGCTGCACCGCGCGGCTCCTCACCCTCCTCGCGGACGTCGAGGCCTGACCCGACTCCCACGCGCACGGGCCCAGGCCAAGGCCCGGGCCCGCCGCGCAGATCGGGAACGGCTACTTGACGTCGAACTCGCCCTTGAGGCCCTTCGTGAAGTCGTCGTTCGGAGCGTCGCCCTGCGTGCTCGCATAGCCGTAGTGGCCGGCGGGCAACGTCTGGGTCAGATACGCGGTGCCGCCCGGCGTGATGCCGGAGATCCCACCGACGAGCTCACCCGGCGCTTCCCCGGCCGGCTTCTGGCCGTTGAAGAGCGCGTCGAAGTAACCCTTCACGTCGTCGATCGTCTTGCCGGCGTTGATCTTCACCAGCGTGAAGTCGTGCAGCGTCGTGCCGGTGTTCGTCACCTTGGCGGTGAAGTTGCGGCCGATGTTCTCGGTGGGGAAGGTGATCGCCGAGTCAGTGATGGTCGTGTCGATCACGCCGCTCGTGGGCGGCTTCAGGCTCGACTTCGCCTTGGCCACGTCGAACACCTTCACCATCCCGTGCGCGACGTGCGGCGAGCCATCAGGTGCAGGGAGGAAGCAGAGCACGCCGTAGTGCCCGGCAGGGAGCTGGGTCATGGTGGTCGTGCGCTGCTTCGGCGAGAGGAGGTCGGGAGTGCCCGGCACGCCGTCAGGGCTCGCACCCGGTGCCGCGATCTTCTCGAACCCGCTCTGGTCTTCCGAGAGCGCCGCCGCCTTGAGCTGCTTGGCCGTCACCCCCGGCTTGAGCTGGATGACGTCCATCATGTGGTTCTCGACGCCGGCGTTCTGGAAGGTGATCTCGGTCCACCCCGACTTCGCATGGCCATTGAATTGGTACGTGTACTCGCTGGCCTTCACGACGAGCGAGTTCGAGCCGGCCGCGCCGGCGCCGCTCGTCGCCATCGCGAGGAGCAGTGGGACGACGACGAGCGCAACGACGGCCGCGCGGGACCAGGCGACGCGGACACGTCGCAGATGGGTGTGCACGAGTTTGACCCTCCTGAGATCTTTCACGGAACGGCCCCGCCACCCTGTCTGCGGAACCTTTCGGGTTCTTACCAGCCTGCTGATGGCGAAGGGTCGCGCCCGCCGGGCACTACGCGCGCTTCCGTGCGGTTCCACCCATCGTGCACACCGAGCTTTTTGCGCGCGGCTTCCACGGCGCGACGCGCACGAGCCCGGGCCGAAGCCCGGGCTCGTGCCGCGAAGCCGGGGACGCGCCCCGACGACTTGAGGAACTACTTGATGGTGAAGGTGCCGTGGAGACCGGCGGTGTAGTCGTCGTTCGGCGCGTCACCCTCGGTGCTGACGTAGCCGTAGGTGCCGGCGGGCAGGGTCCATTCGACGTAGGCCACGCCCCCGTTGGGTGCCACGCCCACGACTCCGCCGACGAGCGTGCCCGGGGCGTCGCCCGCGGGCGCCTTGCCCGTGCTGAGGAGCGTGTCGAAGTAGGCCTTGGCCTCGTCGAGCGTCTTGCCGGTGGCCAGCTTCACCAGCTGGAGGTCGTGGGCCTTGGTGCCGGTGTTGGTCACCTTGACGGTTGCGCTCCTCGGAGCATCGCCGGTGGGCGCGGTGATCGCGGTGTCGGACAGCGACACGTCGGCAACGCCGTCGGTGGGCGGCTTGAACGTCGACTTCCCCTTGACGGTGAAGATCTTGTACATCCCGTGTGCCGCGTGCGGCGAGCCGTCGGGTGCGGTGACGAAGCACGCGATGCCGTAGGTCCCGGCCGGGATGTTCGTGAGCGTCGTGGTCTTCTGCCCGGGTCCGAGGAGCCCCGGCGTGCCCGGGAGGGTCGGGTCGCCCTTCGACGTGTCGGCGATGTCGTTGAAGGCGCTCTCGTCGTTCGACGTGAACGCCTGCTTCAGCTGGGCGGCCTTCGTGCCCTTCTTCAACTTCATCACCGCCATCATGTGGTCTTCCACGCCGGTGTTGTCGAAGTTGATCTGGGTCCAGCCGGCCTTGGGACTGCCCTTCAACTGGTAGGTGTACTCACTGGCCTTCACGGTGAGCGTGTTCGAGCTGGCTGCTCCCGCACTGCTCGCCGAAAGCGCGAGCGTCGCGGGGACGACGATGAATGCTGCCAGGGCAGCCATGATCAGGGCGACGAGCGAGCGTCGCGTGTGAGTGCGCACGAGTGATTTCCTCCTGAGGGTCCAGAGTCTTCGACCCGCTGATCGTGCCCCGTTCGTCCCCTCACGAACAGCTTGCTGGCACGCCTCAATCGCGGTGTGCTCACACACCTGCGCAGCGGGTCACCAGCTTCGCGCCGGGTCGTCTCGAACCTGCAGTCGGAGCGTCGTCGTCAGGCCAACGTCCAGGCCGAGCGGACCGACGTCCCGGCGACCTTCCCCTCGGTCTTGAGCTTCAGGAGGTGCGCGTGGAGCTGCCACCCCGCCGCCTCGACCAACTTCGGGTGCAGCTCGCGATCGGCGTACAGGGTGGTCACCATGTCGGCGATCTTGGCCGGCCCCTGCTTCAGGAGGGCGAGCACCTGGCGTTCGCGGTCGTGGCGGTGGCGCACGTACTCCTGGATCCGGGGGCGTGGGTCGTCGATCACGTCGCCGTGGCCGGGCGCCAGGCGCGAGAGCCGCAGCTTCTCCATGCGGCCCAACGACGCCAGGTACTGCGTCATGTCACCACCACGCTGGGGGCTCACCACCGAGAACATGCCGTCGAGGACGGTGTCGCCGGTGAAGAGGACCCGCTCCTCCTCGAGCAGGAAGCAGAGGTGGTTGGGCGCGTGACCGGGGGTGTGGAGCACGTCGAGACCGAACTCGGTGCCCTCGATGCTGTCGCCCTCGCCGATCACGCGGTCGGGGACGATGGCGTTGTCCTTGTCGAGGCGCTTGCCGTAAGCGAGGACCTCGGCGCCGGTCGCCTTGACCAGGCGCGCGGTGCCGGGAGCGTGATCGGGATGGGTGTGCGTCAGGAGCACCCACCGCACGCGCTCCTTCATCGACGCGCCGATGATGGCGTCGATGTGGCGCTTGTCGTCCGGGCCGGGGTCGATCACCGCGACCTCGTCGATGCCGACGAGGTAGGTGTTGGTGCCGGGGCCGGTGAACGGTCCGGGGTTCGGCGCCACGATCCGGCGCACGAGCGGCGAGAGGGCGCTGGGCACCCCGGCGACGAGCTTGGGCACGCCCGCGTCCGGCATGTCAGCCGGACCTCGCCGTCACCTGCACCGTCACCTTCACAGTGTAGATGTGGGGACCGGGCCGCCTCGTGGCCCAACGCATGCGCTCAGCTGTAGCTGGGCTCGAGCAATTGGCGACGCTCGTGCTCGTTCAGGCCGCCCCAGATGCCGTGCGCCTCGCCGAACTGCACGGCGTGGTCGAGGCACTCGCGCTGCACCGGGCACTCCCGGCAGATCGCCTTCGCTCGCGCCTCACGCACGTCACGATCCTCACGACGCTCCGTGTTGGACGGTGGGAAGAACAGTGCCGTCTCCGGGCCTCGGCATGCTGCACGAGCCCGCCATGAGTCGAGTGTGTTGGCGACCACGGACCCCCTCCCCCTTCGGAGTGCCTCGCGGCGCGGAACCTACCCCCGAAGGTCGCGGGACCACAAGAGGCACGTCTCCGATCAGTCGGCCGCCCGCGACCGCCGGTTCCGGGCCCGCTCCCGGTAGTCCTGGGCCCCGCCCTCGGGCGGTTCGACCTCGAGCACCAGTCCCTCCACCGACACCACCTTCACCGGTTCGCCGGCTTTGATCGGCGTTGCCCGGTTGGTGCGGGCCCGCCAGCGGGCGCCCCGGATGACGACCACGCCGTCGGGATCGACCGCCACCTCGGCCACGCCGTCCTCGCCGATCATGCCCTCGCGACCGACGGTCGGCGTCGAGAAGCGGGACCGGATCATCGCGGTCATCCCGCCGAGCATGAAGAGCATGGTGCCGCCGATGACGACGAGGAACACCCACCACGCGGGTCGAAGTTGCGCCGACCCGCCGTAGAGGAACCACGAGCCGGAGACGAGGCAGACGGTGCCGATGACCGTCCAGACCGCGAGGCCGCCCGCCTGGACGTCGATCGCGAACCCGTAGAGCGAGACGAAGAGGAGCCCGAGGGCCCACCAGTGCACGGGCAGGTGCGAGAAGCCCACGAACGCGCCGACCAGGCACAGCGCGCCGACGAGGCCCGCCAGCCCGATCGACGCGGTGTAGAACTCGAAGACGATCAGCGCGAGCCCGGCGACGATGAGGAAGTACGCGATCGACGGGTTGATCAGGCGGTGCAGCAGCGACGCACCGAGGTCGAGGCGGGTGAACACGACCTCCTGGTTGGGCTGACGGCGTCGGTCGCGTCCCGCGCCGACGACCTTGGCGGTGGAGAGCGTCAGCTCACCGGCCGCGGTGGTGACCTTCTTGCCGTTGAGCTGCACGATGAGCTCACCGATGGTCGGCCGCACGCCGTTGGTGGCCTTGACCGCGCTCGCCGCCGACGACCCGAGCCGCACCGAGGCGAGCTTGCGCGCGCCGTCGGGGTTGCGGCCGTTGTGCCGCGCGAGCGTGGCGAGGCGGTCGGCAACGCCCGCGCGCGTGGTCGCGCCCGGGTCGTCGAGGCGCACCGGTTGGCCCGGCCCCGCACCGGAGCCCGGCGAGATGAACGCGAGGTGCGCGGCCTGCAACAGGACCGTCGCCGCGCCCTTGGCGTCGGCTCCGGACGGGCCGACCCACACCGCGACCGGGACGCGCGACCGCTGGATCGCGCGCACGACGTCGTCGATGTTCGTGTCGAGGGCGCCCGACGACTTGAGCTGCAGGACGACCAGCGTCAGCCGCCGCTCGTTCGCCGACGCGATCGAGTCGAGGATCAACGACTGGTTGGGCGGATCGAGGTACCCCTCGACCTGCACCACCTCGATGCCGCGCTTGCCCTCGGGCGGCGTGCTCGCGCCCGCGAAGGAGTTGAAGCCGAGCGCCGCCACCGCGACGACGATGGCGAGTAGCGCGACTGCGCGACGTATCCGGTGCGGCAGCCGGCGCGCGATGGGGACTCCCGTAGCATCGGTGGCCATGGACCTCGAGCGTTTCTGCTCGGCCTCCCGGGTCGTGATCGTGGCGGGCAAGGGTGGGGTGGGGAAGACGACGGTGACCGCCGCGCTGGCCACCGCAGCGGCCCGCACCGGCATGAGCGTGCTGATCGTGGAGGTCGAGGGCAAATCGGGGCTGGCCGCGTGCTTCGGCGAAGCCCCGCTGACCTACGAGGAAGCAGAGCTCCGACCGCGGGTGCGGGCCCGGACCCTCACCCCCGACGACGCCCTGCTCGAGTACCTCGACGACCACGGTATGCGACGGATCTCGAAGCGTCTCACTCGGTCGGGCGCCCTCGACGTGGTCGCGACCGCGGTGCCCGGCATGCGCGACATCCTCGTGTTGGGGAAGGTGAAGCAGCTCGAACGCGCCCGCGCCGCCGACCTGATCATCCTCGACGCGCCCGCCGCCGGCCACGCGGTCTCCTTCCTCCTGTCGGCTCGCGGCCTGCTCGACGCGGTGCGGGTGGGACCGATCCAGCGCCAGGCGGCCGAGGTGGTCGAGCTGCTCTCCGACCCCACTCGCTGCCAGGTGCTCCTCGTGACGCTGCCGGAGGAGACCCCGGTGAACGAGCTGGTCGACACCGCGTACGCGGTGGAGGACCGCGCCGGCGTCGCGCTGGGGCCCGTGGTCGTCAACCAGTGCGTCCCCGCGGTCGCGCTCGACGGTGACGTCGACGACGACGCGGCCCGCACCGGGATCACGCTCGACGCAACGGAGCGCGACGCGCTCGTGGCCGCGTCCCGGTTCCGCGCCGACCTCGTCCGCCGGCAGGACGAGCAGTGTGGCCGTCTCGCCGAACGCCTGCCGCTCCCGCAGCTGCGCCTCCCCTACTTCTTCACCGCCGACGTCGGCGTCACCGAGGTCGAGCTCCTCGCCGACGAGCTCGTGCTCGGGATCGGCACGCTCGCCGACGTCGAAGACGGAGTGGCTCTGTGACCGCTCCGTCGGAGCTCGTCGAGCGACGCCACATCCTGTTGTGCTGCGGCACTGGTGGCGTCGGGAAGACGACGACTGCCGCGACGCTCGCCATCGAGGGCGCGCGACGCGGTCGCAACGCGGTGGTCGTCACCATCGACCCAGCCAAGCGCCTCGCCAACACGCTCGGGCTCGAGACGCTGTCGAACGCCGCGCACGAGATCGCGCGCACGCGGTGGGATCCCGACGGCGACGCCGCACCGGACGGTCGTCTCCATGCGCTCATGCTCGACACCGAGACGACGTTCGACCAGCTCGTGCAGACCTACGCCGGCAGCGAGGAGCAGGCGGCGGGCATCCTCTCGAACCGCTTCTACCGCAACATCGCCGGGGCGCTGTCGGGCACGCAGGAGTACATGGCGATGGAGAAGCTCTACGAGCTCCACGATCGCGGCGGCTTCGACCTCATCGTGGTGGACACGCCGCCGACACGTCACGCGCTCGACTTCCTCGACGCGCCGCGCCGGTTGACCCGGCTGCTCGACAACCGGGTGTTCCGGATGTTGATGGTGCCGACGCGCGGCGTCGTGCGCGTTGGCGGTGTCGCCGCCCAGGCGTTCCTCCGCGCGATCTCACGCGTGGTCGGCAGCGAAGCCGTCGACGACGTGGTCGCGTTCTTCCGCGCCTTCGAGGGGATGGAGGACGGCTTCCGCGAGCGCGCCACGCAGGTGATGGCACTGCTCGCGTCCGACGACACCGCGTTCGTGCTCGTCACGTCACCGCGGCGCGACGCGGTCGAGGAGGCGGAGTACTTCGCGACGCGCCTCGCCGACGGCGAGTTCGCGGTCGATGCCCTCGTCGTCAACCGGGTGCACCAGCACTACTGCGACCGCGACCCCGCGGCGCTGCGCGACCAGGCGCGGGCGCTCGTGGCCCGCAGGAGCGACGCTGCGAATCGGCTCGCCGAGCACTACGCCAACCTGGCCGACCTCGAGGAGGTCGCGGTGCGCGAACGCGCGGAGCTCACCGGCCTCGAGCAGCGGATCGGCGACGCCTCGGTGAGCCACGTCCCGGAGCTCGGCCACGACGTCCACGACTTCGCCGCCCTGCGCGCGGTCGGGAGCCACCTGATGGGCGCCGACTAGCGTCTGCACCGTGAGCACGATCGTCGTCGCCGCCGATGCCAAGTGGGTCCGTGATCTCGTGAAGTCGGCGTGCACCGGCCGGGGCCAGCACGTCATCGAGGTGACCCGAGGTCAGGACGTCCGCGACCTGGTGGGCAACGAGCGGCCCGACCTCGTGGTGCTCGACATGCAGATCGGCAACATGGGCGGCGTCGCGGTCGCCATCGACCTCCGGCTCGAGGGCGCGGCCGGCCGCATCCCCGACACGTCGATCCTCCTGCTGCTCGACCGGGAAGCCGACCGGTTCCTCGCCAAGCGGGGCGATGCCGACGCCGAGCTGGTCAAGCCGGTCGATCCGGGCACGCTCCGGCGCACCGTCGAGCAGCTTCTCGCTCGTGAGGTCGAAACCGTCGACGGCTAGCATCACTCTCCCCTTCGGGATGTAGCGCAGTTTGGTTAGCGCGCAGCGTTCGGGACGCTGAGGTCCCGGGTTCAAATCCCGGCATCCCGACCAGAAGCAACTCCGTTCGAACCTTGGCGTCGAAGAACGCCAAGGTTCGTTCGCTCGTTGGGCCCACGAGTCCCGCCCCGGCTAACCAGCAGACCCGTGTGCCTCTTCGTGGCCCGTCGTCACGTCCAGCTCGAACCACACGGTCTTGCCGTCGTCGGGATGACCGATCGAACCCCAGCGGTTCGCCAGGGTGTCGACGAGGAACAGGCCCCGGTGGTGTTCGTCGCTCGTGTCGAAGGTCTCGAGCGTCGGCGGGTCCGGACTGGGATCCTCGACCTCCACCCTGATGGAGTCGGACCTCCGCGACACCCGGACGCTCATCGGTTCGTGGACGTGCATGACGACGTTGCTGACGAGCTCGGTCGCCAGCAGCTCCGTCACATCGCCGAAGCCGTCGAGGCTCCACGTCTGCAAGGTGGATCGGAGCCAGCCCCGTACGAGTTGGGGGGCCCGGTTCGTCGGTGGCAGTTCAGTCTCGATGCTGTCCATCTGATGCCCGCTCTCATGCGCGGCCGCCACGAAAGAGGGTTCCCAACATGGCGACGCGTCGAACCGTCAGGGTCGCGAAGCGGTGTTGCAGAGCGAGAGGAAAGCGTCGCGCGACGCGAGACGAAGCACTGCTCGGCGCGTCGTCGAGGCCACGACCGCGAGGCGGCAGGCACCGCGCTGCTACCCCGGGCAGTGCGGCGTCGAAACCGCCGCGGCGCAGGCCTCGATCATCCGCCGTCGTCGCCCCCGCCCTCGTGGGTGCTTCGGCCGTGGTCGATCTTCACCTGGGTCGTTTGCCACACCGCCTTCGAGCCCGAATGCCCGATCCGATAGATCCAAGCCACCGAGATCGCGGCGAAGAGGATGCTCAGCGCCGAGAGCGCGATCAGGGCGATCCGCAACGGGTCGCGGGAGCCGGGGCGCGCGTCGCGACGTTGCATCGCCCGGTCGACGAGCATCACGCCGAGCAACGCAAGGAACATCAACAACAGCCAGGGACGGATGCTCTCTCCCATGTGCGCGTGGTCGCGCATCAGCTGGGTCTCGTGCACGTAGTCCTCGAGCGACTGGCCGGACGAGATGGCGAGCTGCGTCGCGATTCCCGCGACGACCAGGATCCCGCACACCCACCAACCGACCGCGCGACGCAACCTCGGCCAGAGCATGAGCACCGCACCGACCGCACCGAGCGGGATCAGGACGACGGGGATGTGGACGAGCAGCGCATGAGCAGGCAGGCCGAACAACGATGTGAGCGCGAGCATGACGGGACCGTACCGACGTCGTTGCCCACGTCATGGCCCCAACGGCCCGTTCGACGCGATTCTTCGGAGGTTCTTACCGAACGCTCACGAACACGCGAGCGCAGCCCGCAACTTCGTGAGGTTGGCCTCCATCACGCCGAGGTAGCCGTCACCCCGCCTCAGCTCGCGATCGGTGAGGCCTTCGAGCGGGTTGAGCGCCTCGGTGGTGACCCCGGCCTCACGGGCGAGGGTCTCCGCGATCCGAGGAGACACGAGCTCTTCGGTGAAGACGGTGGTGGTGCCCGTGCGTTTGACGAGATCGGTCAACTGCGAGATGCGCTTCGCATCGGGCTCCGAGTCGGGTGAGAGCCCGGCGACACCCTCCTGCCGAAGCCCGTACCGGGCGGCGAGATGGCCGAACGCCTCGTGCCCGGTCACGATCACGTCCCGCTCGCAGTGCGCCAGGCCGTCGCGATACTTCGTGTCGAGCGCGCGCAGCTCTCCGAGCACGTGCCGCGCGTTGGCGACGTAGGTCGCGCGCCCCTTCGGGTCCGCCTTCGTCAGCCCGCGTTGCACGGAGCGGACTATCGTCGCCATGCGCACGGGGTCGAGCCAGATGTGCGGATCCTTCGTGTGTCGCGACAGCAGCTGCACCGTCGGCCCGTCGCGCTGCTGCGCGGCCTGCTCGACCGCGGGTTGGAAGCCGTGGCCGAGCTCGAACACCACCGCGGCGTCGAGCACGGCGTCGATCTGGTCCGGGTCGAGCTCGAGGTCGTGCGGCTCCGCGCCCGCCGGCGTCAGGTTGGTCACCGCGACGCGTGCACCGCCGACCTGCTGGGCGGCCCACGCGATCGGATAGAAGCTCGCCACGACCGACGTCCTCGACGATGCCCCGGCCGCTCCGGCCGGCAGGCAGGTGGCGGCGACCGTGAGCACGCCGACGACCGCCGCCCACCTCCGCATGAGAACCATTCTCAGATGTTAGCGGACGCCCCGCTGCTCGACCTTCCCGTCGTTCCGCGGGCGACACCTGGGCGCGCGTTTGCTGACTCGCGTCTCACATCCCAGTCGCGCGCTGTGACCGGACGGTGAAGACGCCCGTTGTGCGAAGCTGCAGTCATGCCGCAAGAAGTGTTCTCGGCAGAACCCGGACCGTTCGCCGACGTCCCCGAGCGCATCACCACCGACTACCTGCTGTACGGGCTCCAGCAGCAGATGGTCGCGCTCACCGGCCAGGCCGACGTCAAGGGCAGCATCATCATCACCGCGGCGGCGATCGTGATCAGCGTGAGCGTCACGCAATTCAGCGATGCCGAGCTCCGCTGGAGCCTCGTCACGCTGGTGGCGTTCGTGATGCTCGCGATGCTGAGCTCGATCGTGGCGGTGTTCCCGAAGTTCAAGATCCACCCCGAGCCCGGCGACCGGCTGCCGCAGGGGTTCAACCCCTTCTTCTTCGGTCACTACTCCCAGATCAGCAAGGCGCGCCACGTCGAGCTCATGGCCGACGTCCTGAGCGACGTCGGCACCACCTACCGGGTGATGGTCGAGGACATCTACGACCAGGGCTACTACATGCTGAAGCAGAAGTACCGCTACCTGCGGTTCAGCTACGCGTGCTTCCTGATCGGGTTCGTCGCTGCCGCGATCGAGCTCACCATCACCGTCATCGCTGATTAGGGGCGCGAGCATCGTCGGATGCCCGACGACTCCCCCACCCGTCCACCCTTCTTCAGCCGCGAGGGATACGCGGAGCGCTTCGCTCGCGGCGACAGCTACGGCCTCCTGCTCGCGCTCCTCATCGCGCTCTACGTGCTGATCGCGGCCGAGCAGCACGAGAACCTGTGGGGCCGCTTCATCATCAGCATGGTGCTCGGGTCGGTCCTGCTGCTCGCGTTCCACACCTCGCACGTGCGGTCGCGTGCGTTCACCGTCGGCATCGTCCTCGTGGTGGCCGCCGACATCGCCAACTTCCTCCAGGCCGCGTTCGGTCGCCAAGGAGGCGACGGCTCGACGTTCATCATGTTCGTGCTCGTGCTGCTCGCGCCGATCGCGATCACCCACCGGATCATCCGCCACGAGACCGTCGGCCTCGAGACCATCCTCGGGTCGATCTGCGTCTACGTGCTGATCGCGATCGCGTTCGCCGGCATCTACGGCGCGGTGAACGAAGCCGAGCCGACCGGGTTCTTCGCCCAGAAGATCGAGCCCACCAACGTCGACTTCCTCTACTTCTCGTTCGTCACCATCACCACGGTCGGCTACGGCGACCTCACC
>DASUAS010000181.1:0-4862 GCA_035763625.1 Acidimicrobiia bacterium | reverse complement strand
ACGGCACGGCGTTCGGGTTCGTCGACACCCTCGTCACGTACCCGACCTTCTGGTCGTTCGAGTCGCCGGCGATGCAGGCCATCTCCAACCAGTTCGCGGCGATGCCGTCGCTGCACTTCGGGTGGGCGCTCGTCATCATGTGGGCGGTGCTGATCGCGACGAAGAGCCGCTGGCGCTTCCTCGTCATCCTCCATCCGATCATCACGCTCGCCGCGATCGTGCTCACCGCCAACCACTACTGGCTCGATGCGTTCGCGGCGACCGTCCTGGTCGCGTTCGGGCTGGGCGTCGACCACCTGATCGAACGCAGGCGGCGACGGAAGCTCGAGCTCAGAGCTCAGGGTGACGACGGGATTGCCGAGTCGGGCGAGCGAAGTGCTCCACGGTCGAGCGACCCGCCGTCGACGTACCGTCCTCGAGCACCGCATGCGCCGGTGGGATCATCGGCGGCGCGCTCCCATCGAGCGAGATCCCGAGACTGATCAGCCCCGCAGCTCGGCGTCGTGTGCCGCGAGCACCGCGTCGATCGCGCGCTGGCGCAGTTCGGCCACTGCGGCGTCGGTGAGCGTGCGATCCCCGACCCGGAACCGGAGCGCGAAGGCGAGGCTGCGACGACCGGGTCCGAACGTGTCGCTCGTGAACACGTCGAAGAGGTGCACGTCCTCGAGCGCGTCACCGACTGCGCTGCGCAGCGTGGTGAGCACGTCGGCGGTGGCGACGGTGTCGGCGAGCACGAAGGCGAGGTCGACCGTGGACGGCGGGAACCGCGACGGGGCGCGGAAGGTCCGGTCGCGCCGCGCCGCGTCGAGGAGCGTGTCGAGCACGAGCTCGGCGGCGACGACCGGCGCGTCGAGCCCGAGCGCGGCGAGCACCTCGGGCGCGACCTCACCGACGGTTCCCGAGTCGCGACCGTCGACCACCACGCGCGCGGCGCGCCCGGCGCGGTACCCGGTGAGCGAGTCGGGCGTGAGCGTGAGGTCGCGGATGCCGAGCGCGTCGACGACGGCCCGGACCGCGTCGACCGCGTCGTAGACGTCGACGTCGCGGTCGTCCTCGACCGGACGGCGGCGCACCTGCCCCGCGAGGGCCAGCGCCACGTGCTCGGGTTCGTCGGGCAAGGGGCTGTCGCCGGCGCGGCGACGCTCGAGCGAGGTCAGGAACACGCGGCCCATCTCGAACAGCGCGACGTCGGCGATCCCCTGGGCCCGGTTGCCGGCGACCGCGCGCAGCAGGCCGGGCAGCACCGCGGTGCGCAGGACCGACTCCTCCGAGCGGAGCGGGTTGGTGGCGCGCACGACCCGGTCGAGCGGCGCGCCGGCCCGCTCGAGGTCGGCGGGAGAGACCAGCGAGAGGGTGATCGCCTCCGAGAGCCCGAGGCCGACGAGCGCGTCGGCGACCAGGCGCCGCTCCTGCTGACGGGCGGTGAGCATGCCCACCTGCCCGTGGGTGTCGGGGAGCGTGCGACCGATGCGGTCGAAGCCGATTCGACGCGCCACCTCCTCGACGAGGTCGATCTCGCGCTCGAGGTCGGGGCGGAACGTCGGGACGACCACGACGAGCTCTTCGCCGGCGGAGCCGGCGACATCGGCGTCGGTCTCGATGCCGAGCGGTGCCAGCGACTCCCACACGTCCTCGGCGTCGAGATCGGTGCCGAGCACCGCGTTCACCCGGTCCGCCCGCAACCGGATGCGGGCGGGCGTCACCGGCGTGGGGTACACGTCGCACGCGTCGGGCGCGACCTGCGCGCCGGCCACGTCGACGAGCAGCTCCATGGCCCGTTCGGCGTTGGTGGCGACCGCGTCGGGGTCGATGCCGCGCTCGAACCGCGCGCTCGACTCGCTGCGCAGCTTCAGGCGCTTCGAGCTGCGGGCGATCCCCATGCGCTCGAAGTACGCGGCCTCGAGCAGGATCTCGGTGGTGACGTCGGACACCTCGGAGGTGGAGCCGCCCATGATGCCGGCGATCGCCTGAGGTGAGCGTTCGGCGTCGCAGATCAGCAGGTCCTCGCCGGTGAGCGTGCGCTCGACGTCGTCGAGGGTCGTGATGGTCTCACCGTCGTCGGCGACGCGCACGACGATGCCGCGCCCACCGAGGCGCGAGAGGTCGAACGCGTGGAGCGGCTGGTTGCGTTCGAGCAGCACGTAGTTGGTGACGTCGACGACGTTGCTGATCGGGCGCATGCCCGCCTTGACCAGGCGCTGCGCCATCCATGCCGGTGAGTCGCCCATGGTCACCCGCGCCACCCGCGCGAGGTAGCGAGGGCAGCGGGCGTCGTCCTCGATCACCACGCTCACGTCGCTGCTGACCGACGCGTCGGCGAGCGCGATCGGTTCGGGGACCTCGAAGTCGAGCGAGAAGTGGGCGGCCAGCTCGCGCGCCACGCCGACGATGCACATCGCGTCGGGACGGTTGGGGGTGATCGCGAGGTCGAAGATCACGTCGTCGAGGCCGAGCAGGTCACGGACATCGGTGCCGAGCTCGGATCCGGGGTCGAGCCCGAGGATGCCGGAGTGGTCGTCGCCGAGTCCGAGCTCCCGGGCCGAGCAGAGCATGCCGTCGCTCATCTCACCGGCCAGCTTGCGGCGTTCGAGCGTGAAGCCACCCGGGAGACTGGCGCCCGGCGGCGCGTAGGGCACGACCATGCCCGGCACCACGTTCGGCGCGCCGCACACGACCCGCGCCACGCCGTCGCCCGTGGTGATGTCGACCAGCGTCAGCGGCTTGTTCGACGTGGGATGGGGCACGACGTCGAGCACCTCGGCCGCGACGACGCCGGTGACCTCCTCGCCCGGCTGCTCGACCCCTTCCACCTCGAGGCCGAGTTGGTTGAGCGCCGACACGACGTCGGCGACCGGCGCGGCGACCGGCGTGAAGTCGCGGATCCAGGAGAGCGGTGCGCGCATCGGAGTACCTCAGTACTGCGCCAGGAAGCGCACGTCGCCGTCGAAGAAGGTCTTGATCTCGTCGATGCCGTACCGGATCATCGCGATGCGCTCGAGGCCGAAGCCGAACGCGAAGCCGGTGAACACCTCGGGGTCGATGCCCACGCCCTGCAGCACGTTGGGGTCGACCATCCCGCACCCGCCGAGCTCGATCCACCCCGACTGCGAGCAGACGCGACAGCCGGCGCCGTCGCAGAAGATGCAGCTCACCGCGAGCTCCGCCGACGGCTCGGTGTAGGGGAAGAAGTCGGGGCGGAAGCGGGTGCGGATGCGCTCGTCGTCGAAGAGGCGCCGCACGAACGTCTCGATGGTGCCGAAGAGGTCGGCGAGGGTGATGCCGCGGTCGACGGCCAGCGCCTCGATCTGGTGGAACACCGGTGAGTGGCGGGCGTCCAGGGTCTCGTTGCGGTAGGTGCGGCCGGGTGCGACCACGAAGATCGGCGGCGACATCGTCTCCATGGTGCGGATCTGCACCGGCGACGTGTGCGTGCGCAGCATGACCTGCTCGGGATCGCCCAGCTCGACGTAGAGCGTGTCCTGCATCGAGCGCGCCGGGTGGCCCGGCACCATGTTGAGCGCCTCGAAGTTGTGCCAGTCGTCCTCGACCTCGGGGCCCTGCACGACGCGGTAGCCCATGCCCACGAAGATGTCCTCGAGCTCGCGTTGCACCTGGGTGACGAGGTGCAGGTGGCCCCGTTGCCGGCCGTGGCCGCCGAGCGTGAGGTCGACCCGGTCGCGCTCCCCGGCCTGCGCGGCCTCCACCGCCGCCAGCTCGGCACGTCGGGTCTCGACCAGCTCGGCGATGCGGGCGGTCGTGTCGGCGACCAGCTTCCCGGCGGTGGGTCGATCGGCGGGGTCGAGCGACTTGATCGAGCTCTTGAGGTCGGAGATCGCCGAGCCCCGCCCCACGAACGCACGCTCGGCGGCGGCGAGCGCGTCGGCATCGCCCGCGCCCGTGATCGCGGCCGCGGCGTCGTCGACGTAGCCGTCGGGCAGCACGGCGCTCACCCGTCCCCCGTTTCGACACCGTTCGACGGTCCATGTGGCTGCCCAACGGCGCCAAAACGAGCGGATCGCTGCCGAGTCGACTCGAAGCAGAGGACGGTGCCGGCCATCGCCACGTTGAGCGACTCGGCCGGACCGGCCATGGCGATGCGTACGTGGCCGTCGAGATGGCGCGCGACCTCGGCGTCGATCCCGTGGGCCTCGTTGCCGAGCACGACGGCGGTGGGTCGGGTGAAGTCGACCTCGGTGTGCGCGGCGCCTTCGCCGGCGGTGGCACCCAGCCGCTGCCGGCCGAGCTCACCGAGCGCGTCGAGCGCCTCCACCGCGGACCACCCTTCCGACTCTGCGTCGACCAGCGGGATCCCGAAGATCGCACCCGCCGACGCCCTGACGACCTTGGGATTGTACGCGTCGACCGATCCGGGGCCGAGGACGATTGCCGCCGCGCCCGACGCCTCCGCGCTGCGCATCAGCGTGCCGAGGTTGCCGGGATCGGACACCGGCATCGCGACGACCACGAGACCGTCACGCGCGAGCGCGGCCCGGTCGACCGCGGGGATCGACGCGACCGCGAGCACGGGCTGGGGCGTGCGGGTGCTGCCGAGCTTCTCGAGCACGCCCTCCTTCAGCGCCAGGAGCGGCACCCCGGCGGCCGCGAGCCGCGCGCAGAGCGCAGGAAACGCGACGTCGGCCCGGGGGCCGAGGAAGGCGCGCTCCAGACGAGCGCCGCGGTCGAGTGCGGCGTCGACCGCACGTGGCCCCTCGACGACGAACGCGCCCGCCGCGGCGCGGGCCTGGCGGTCGCGCAGCAGCTCGCGGAGTTGGCGGACTGCGCCGTGGCGCAGCCCGACCGAGGCCGCGACCGGTTCGATCTCGGGCTCAGGCAGCTTCGAGCGCCTCGCGCGCGGTGGTGAC
>DASUAS010000180.1:0-3317 GCA_035763625.1 Acidimicrobiia bacterium | reverse complement strand
GTTGTGGCTCTTCGGCCCGGTCGCCGAGGTGCGCGCGTGGATCGGCGACACCGAGATCGTGCCCGGCATCACCATGGACGCGCCCACGATGATCGCGTGGGAGCACGAGAGCGGCGTGCGCGGCGTGTGGGACATCACGCTCGCACCCGACCTGTACCTGCGGTCCGACTACTACACCAACGACGAGCGCTGGGAGGTCACCGGACGACGCGGGTACGCGCGCGTGAACCGCTGCACCGGCCGGGGCATCCAGCAGCCGAGCCTCGAGGTGTACGCCGACGGCGAGCTCACCGCGTACCACGACCTCGACGACGACTGGGCCAGCAGCTTCCGCGACTCGGGACGGCACTGGCTGCGCTGGCTCCGCACCGGCGAAGGGCCGCTGTGGTGGAGCGGCGACGAGGCCGTCGACGTGTTGCGCTTCGCGCTCGCCGCCTACGCGAGCAGCGCGGCCGGCGGCATCGGTGTGCACCCCGGGAAGGTCGAATAGCCGTGCGGGCCTGGCGCGTGCACCGCCACGGTGAACCGGGTGAGGTGTTCCAGCTCGACGAGATCCCCGAGCCGACCGCGGCCGACCTCGAGGGCCTGGGCATGCACATGAGCGGCTGGGTCCCCGTGCAACCGGGCATCGAGCCGTTCGGTGACTGGGTGATCCTGCAGATGTCGGTCGCCGCGCTGGCGCTGCCCGACGTCACCATGGCGCGTGGCTCGTACCCGGTGCCGGTGGCGATGCCGTACGTGTCCGGCCAGGAGGGCGTCGGCATCGTGACCGACGCGTCACCGATCCGGCGCGACCTGCTCGGCAAGCGAGTGGCGGCGGTGTGCATCCAACCGTTCGGGAGCCTGGCACCGGTGGCGGTGGGCATCTCCACCATGTTCGAGGTCCCCGACTCCATGTCCGACGACGACGCGGCCGCGTTCATGATCCCCGCGCACACCGCGTGGCACGCGGTGCACCGGCGCGGGAAGGTGCAGGCCGGCGAGACCGTGGTCGTGCTCGGCGCCGCGGGCGGTCTCGGTGCGGCGATCGTGCAGCTGTGCGTCGCTGCCGGGTGCGACGTGCTCGCGGTGGTGGGTGGTGCCGAGAAGGCGGCGGTGGTCGAGGAACTGGGCGCGCGCGCGATCGACCACTCGACCGACGACGTGGTGAACGCGGTCCGCGCCGCCACCGGTGGTCGGGGCGTCGACGTGATCGTCGATCCGGTGCAGGGCGAGATCGGTGCACGCGTGCGCGACCTGCTCGTGCCCGACGGCCGGCATGTGCTCTGCGGTCACGCCGGCGGTCTGATCGCACACGACCCGCACTTCTACGTGCGCAACCACACGCTGGTCGGAGCCACGCTCGGCGGCTACCCGCGCGAGGAGATGACCCGCATCCACGCCGAGACCCAGCGCGAGATCGACGCGTTGATGACCGAGGGTCGGTACCGGCCGCTCGTGAGCCGCAGCGTCGAGTTCGCCGACGTGCGCACCGCCATCACCGACCTGGCCGAGCGCCGGACCTGGGGCCGCGTGGTCGTGCGGATCTGACCGCCTCGGGCTCAGGCCGGCGGTGCCTCGTTCGTCGTCGGTGTCACGGGATGAGGAGGGTCTTGCCCAGCGAGGCGCGGGCTTCGATCGCGGTGTGGGCGGCGGCGGCGGCTTCGAGTGGGTACGGCTGCACCACCGCCCAGCGATCGTGCAGCCGTATGAACGCTTCCTGTGCGATCGTACCGTCGGCTTCCAACGCTCTCGATAGAACCTCTCGAACGGTCGAGGACTTCGCCGTCGTCGGCAACTTCAACCGACGCGCGTTCACCGGCTGACGTCATCGATGGGACTGCCCGGTCGGTTCATGTTGGTCCGACGGGTGCGATGACCGACCCTCCGAGGCGGCGGACATCGGCGAGATGGGGCACGTGGGCCGAGACGCCTCCGTCCACGCAGAGCAACTGGCCCGTGATGAAGCGGGCGCGGTCCGAGCAGAGGAACACGATTGCGTCGGCGACGTCGGCCGGTGCGCCGAGCTCCGGCAGCAGGCACTGGTCGCGCATGGCCGCCGCGACGGCGGGCGGGACGTTGGCCGTGAACGACGGCCCGGCGATGGCGGCGGGCGACACCGTGTTCGCGCGCACACCCTGCTTGCCGTATGCGGCGGCGATGGAACGCGTGAGCGCGTTCAGCCCCGCCTTCGCCGCGGCGTAGGCGCTGAGCGTCTCGTCCCCGAAGAGGGACGCGTTGGACGACACGTTCACCACCGCTCCCCCGCCGGCTCCGACCATGACCGGCAGGACGTGCTTGGCCGTGAGCATCGAGCCGACGAGGTCGACAGAGAGCGTGCGCTCCCAGATCGCGACCTCGGCGTCGCCCACTGCGCCGTCCGCCGCCTGGTGGGCGCGGTCGGTCACGGCGGCGACGTTGGCGAGGATCGCGACGGTTCCCCACGCGCCGGTGACCGCGGCGACCATGGCGGCGACCTGCGCCTCGTCACTGACGTCGACCGCGACGGGCAGCGCGGCGCCGCCACTGTCAACGATGTGCGCGGCGACGGTCGCGGCGCCGGCTTCGTCGAGGTCCGCGACCCCGACGGTGGCACCGGCCGCGGCCATCGCGAGCGCGGTCTCGCGACCGATTCCCGACGCGCCGCCGGTAACGATCGCGACGCGACCGGCGAGCCCGCCCGCCGGCTTCCCGATAGACGGTGGCGTCACCGCGCCGCCTCGCACGCGGGCAGCTCCCGGAAGGCGCCGAGCTCGGGCAGGTACTGGTGGCGCACCGGGCTGAATGGGCCGCGCGCCACGAGCAACGTGGTGGTGCGCGGCGCGAGCGCGGTGACCGCGTGGATGTCGTGCGGAGGACCGGGCAACACGGTGACGTCGCCGTCGGTCATGACGCGGTCGGTGGCCACGTCGAGATCGGCCCGATACGGGCGGGAACCGTCGTCGAGCCGGCGGTAGGCGCGGTAGTGGCACGCACCGCGGTACACGGCGAAGATGTTCCACGCGCCGTGATCGTGCGGTTCCTGGCTGAACCCGGCCCGCATCCGGCCCCGGACGATGCGCAGGTCGCCGTCCTGGTACAGCCACCCGGTGGCCACCTCGTCGTCGGTGTCGTCACCCGCCGGGGTGGCGTTCACGTCGTCGAGCCATTCGACGACCAGCAGCTCCTTCATGATCGCCTCGATCTCGCCCTCGGCCGCCAGGACGTCGTCGCCCACCCGGTCGAGCACGTCGAGGAGCCGTGTCGCCGCCGTCCGCACCGGGTTGTCGTTGTTCGTCACTGCGAGCTCCCTCTTCTCTCCATCCGTCCCGCAGAGCATTGCGCCGGGCGAGCACGCA
>DASUAS010000179.1:0-5546 GCA_035763625.1 Acidimicrobiia bacterium | reverse complement strand
GAGTGCACCAAGTGCGGTGCCCTCTTCTGGGACCGGCGCAACGCGTGCGGCCGCTGCGCCAACCGCGAGTTCACCAAGAAGCGCCTCGGCACCACCGGCGTCGTGCGCTCCTTCGCCATCGTGCACCAGGCCGCCCCGGGCGTGCCGGTGCCGTACGTGTCGTCGGTGGTCGACCTCGACGGCGGCGGCGACGTGAAGGCCAACGTGGTCAACGTCGAGCCCGACCCGCAGCACGTGACGCTCGGAATGAAGGTGAAGCTGACGACGTTCGTCGCGGCTACGGATGACGAAGGCACCGAGGCCGTCGTGTTCGGCTTCGAGCCCGTCTGAGTCGGTCTCGAGATCTGAGAGAAGGGACGTTCCAATGGGTGAGTCCGTCTGGGTGCTCGGCGCCTCGATGACCAAGATCAGTCGCTACCCCGACAAGGACGTGATCGACCTCGCCGCCGAGGCGACGTTCAACGCGCTCGACGACGCCGGCGTCTCCATCTTCGACATCCAGGTCCTCGCGGCCGGGAGCATGTTCAACATGGGCGGCATCGGCCAGCAGGTCGCGAAGCAGGTCGGTCAGACCGGCATCCCGATCTACAACGTCGTGAACGCGTGCGCCACCGGCGCCACCGCGGTGCGCACCGCGCTGGTCGAGATCCAGGCCGGCAACGCCGACTTCGGACTCGCCGTCGGTGCCGAGCAGATGGGCAAGATGGGCCTGCTCGCCGGCAACGCGGCGCGCAGTGGTGCCCACAAGTTCGAGCCCGAGGGTCGCTACGGCGGCGTCATGCCGGTCGACGGCTGGCTCGGTTCCGGCACCATGCCCGCGGTGTTCGGCCAGGCGGGCATGGAGTACGCCTACGAGCACGACGGCGTCGGCTTCGAGCAGTTCGCCAAGGTGGCGCAGAAGAACCACGAGCACTCGGCGCTGAACCCGCTCGCGCAGTACAACAAGGTGTTCACGCTCGAGGAGATCATGGACGCACGCGTGATCTCGTACCCCAACACGTTGCCGATGTGCTGTCCCACCGGTGACGGCGCGGCCGCCATCGTGCTGGTGTCCGAGTCGAAGCTCAAGACGCTCTCGCTCGAGCAGCAGAAGCGCGCGGTGAAGGTGAGCGCGTCGGTGCTCACCAGCGACCCGTGGAGCGAGGGTGGTGAGTCGCAGCCCGACGTCAACACGCTCACCCGCAACGCGGCCGACAAGGCCTACGAGCTCGCCGGCGTCGGTCCCGAGGACCTCGACCTGGTGGAGCTGCACGACTGCTTCGCCACTGCGGAGCTCATCCACTACGACAACCTGCGGCTGTGCGAGCCCGGTGGTGCGGGCGAGTTCATCGACAAGCGGGCGCCGTGGCGTGACGGCACGATGCCGGTCAACGCCTCGGGCGGTCTCCTCTCGAAGGGCCACCCGATCGGCATGACCGGCGCCGCCGGCGTGTTCGAGATCACCACGCAGCTGCGCGGTGAGGCGGGCGACCGTCAGATCGAGGGCGCCAAGGTCGGCATGGCCCACGTCATCGGGCTCGGCTCGTCCTGCGGCATCCACATCCTCGAGAAGGCCGCGCTCTAGCGGGGTCCTTCCCCGATCCGACTTCCCTCCCCGAGACGTCGGCCCAGCGTGCGGAGGAACTCCTCGCGTTGGGCCAGGAACTCGGGGTCCTTCACCGACTTCCCGGTCACGAGCTGCGTGAGCTGAGGGAGCAGGAACGGGCCCATCGTGAGGCACACCTCGCTGAGCACGAGCTGCGCGGCGTCGAGGTCGTCGGGGAGGCGCCCGGCGCGCTGCTCCTCGCGGACCGCCTCCACCCAGTCGGTGTAGAGCCCGCGGCGCATCTCCGCGTTGACCGGGCGCTCGGGATTGGTCTCGAGCGCCTCCCACATCGTCAGGCGTGTGTACTCACGCTGGTTGGGAAGTCTCGCGGTGCGATCGGCGAGGCGATCGGGGTCGGCCACGTTGCTGGCCCGGAGCTTCTCCGCGCCCTCCGCCAGGCGGCGCCGGAGGATCTCCCGGAAGAGGCCCTCCTTCGACTCGAAGTAGTAGTAGAGCATCCGCTTGTTGACGCGCGCCCGGGTCGCGATGGCGTCGACGCGGGCGCCGGAGATGCCCTTGGCGGAGAACTCGCGCACCGCGGCGGCGAGGATCCGCGCCTTGGTGGCCTCGGGATCGCGGTTTGCCACTGCGCCGCCTCACGGGGTAAAGTTGTTAACCGGACGGTTAATAGTAGCACCGATCGAGCCGGGGGAGCAGCGGAGCGCATGCTCAGCGCGGAGAAGGCCTACGAACGTCGCTGGTACACGTTGGCCGTCCTCTGCATGTCGCTCGTCGTCATCACGATCGACAACTCGATCCTGAACGTCGCGCTCCCCACGATCGTGCGCGACCTCGGGGCCAGCGGTTCCGACCTGCAGTGGATCCTGGACTCGTACATCATCGTGTTCGCGAGCCTGCTGCTCATCGCCGGCGCGCTCGGCGACAAGTACGGCCGCAAGGGCGCGCTGAGCGCCGGCCTGCTCCTCTTCGGCGGGTTCTCGGGGCTCGCCGCGTTCGCGACCTCGCCCCAGATGCTCATCGCCGCCCGCGCCCTCATGGGCGTCGGCGCCGCGTTCATCTTCCCGACCACGCTCTCGATCCTCACCAACACCTTCACGGGACGCGAGCGCGCCAAGGCCATCGGCGTGTGGGCGGGCGTGTCGGGGGTCGGCGTGGCGCTCGGGCCGATGCTCGGCGGCATCCTGGTGGAGCACTTCAACTGGGGCGCGGTGTTCTTCGTGAACCTGCCGATCTGCGCGGCTGCCCTCGTGCTCGGATTCTTCTTCATCCCGACCTCGCGCGACCCCGACAACCGCCCGCTCGACCCGATGGGCGCGCTGCTGTCGATCCTCACCCTGGTCGCGCTGCTCTACGCCATCATCCAGGCCCCGGATGCGGGCTGGCTCGCCACCAACGTCGTCGTCTCGTTCCTGGTCGGACTGGTGCTGCTCGGCGCGTTCGCCTGGTGGGAGACGCACACCGCCGAGCCGATGATCGACGTGCGGGTGTTCCGCAACGCGCGGTTCTCGGCCGCGTCGGCAGTGTTGACGCTCACGTCGTTCGCGCTCTACGGCTCGCTGTACCTGCTCACCCAGTACTTCCAGTTCGTGCTCGGCTACTCGCCGCTCGAGGCCGGGCTCCTGGCCATGCCGGTGGCGATCGGCATGATGGCGATGTCGCCCAACGCGCCCAAGCTGGTGTTCCGATGGGGCACGAAGCTCGTGGTCGTGGTCGGATCGCTGGTGATCGCGGGATCGATGGCGATGTACGCGTCCAACACGATCATGTCGTCGTTCACCGGCGGTTGCCTCGTGCGCCTCCTGTTCGGCATCGGCCTCGGCCTCACCTCGGCGCCGGCCACCGAATCGATCATGGGCTCGCTGCCCCCCAGCCGGGCCGGGGTGGGATCCGCCATCAACGACACCACCCGCCAGACGGGTGGCGCGGTCGGCGTCGCCGTCATCGGGAGCTTGTTCCTCGCCTCGTACCACCACTTCGCCGACAAGACCAAGGGTCTCTCCGCGGCGTCGACCGCGGCGCTGCACGACTCCGTGGGCAAGGCCATCGACCTCGCCCGCACCTTGCCGGCCAAGCAGGGTGCCGCGCTGATCGAGCTGTCGCGCCAGGCGTTCATCGAGGCGATGCGGATCACCTATCCCATCGCCGCCGCGTTCATCGTGTTCGCCGCCTTCGTCGCGTGGAAGTGGCTCCCGGCGCACGGCGACGACGACGACGTCGCCGCCCACCCGACCGACGAGGCCCGCGAGATCGGCGAATACGAGATCCTCGGCGCGTAGCGTCACGCTCGTGACGCCCCGGCACCGAGCGTGGATGGTTGCCGCGGTGGCCATCGGTGGCGCGCTCGGGACGATGGGCCGGTACGAGCTCGCCCTCGCGGAACCGGTCGCGATCGGGCGGTTCCCCTGGGCCACGCTCATCGCGAACCTCGTGGGATCCTTCGTGCTGGGCATCGCGGTCACGGCCTGGCCCGAGACGCGAGGGTCCAGGGCCGCGGTCCGCGCCTTCGTCGCCGTCGGCATCTGCGGCGGGCTCACGACGTTCTCGACGTGGATGGTCGAGAGCGTGCTCCTGACCCGTGACGGCGACGCGGGCACGGCGGCCCTCTACCTCGTCGTCAGCCTCGTCGCCGGATTCGCCGCCGTGGCCCTCGGCGTGATCGCCGCACGCGTCCTGCTCCACCGCCCGGTGCCCGTGTTCGATCCGGAACTTGACGACTGATGCAGCTCGTCCTGGTCGCTCTCGCCGGCGCGCTCGGCGCGTTGAGCCGCTACGGCGTGCACGGACTCGTGCAGTCACGCACCGCGTCGCGATTCCCCTACGGCACCGTCGTCGTCAACCTCTCCGGGTCGTTCGTGCTCGGGCTGATCGTCGGCCTGGCCACGTACCAGGGTCTCGACGCCGACGTGCGCACCGTCGTGGGCACGGGGTTCATCGGCGCGTACACGACGTTCTCGTCGTTCTCGTACGACACGTTCGGCCTGCTCGAGGAGGGTGCCACACCGGCCGCGTGGGTGAACGCGTGGGGGAGCATTGCCGTCGGACTCGCCGCTGCCACCTCGGGGTTCGTCCTGGCCGGCCTCCTGTAGCTCACGCCGCGGAGGCGTCGGCCGCCAGCGCGGCGCCGAGCTGATCGACGAGCGCGACCGCCACGATGCGCTCCTCGAGCGACACGCCGACGGAGACGTCCGGTATGAGCACGAGCCGGCCGAGGTCCCGGCCCCGTGCCACCACCGGGATCTCGGCGCCGAGGCCGGGGAGGGTGAACTCACCGCCGAGCCACCGACGGTGCGCGCCGTCGACCGCACCCGTGCGCTCGATCCGAGGGAGCACCGATGCGGTGGGCGCGGATTCGTAGCGGCACTCGACCAGCGAGAGCAGCTCGACCAGCTCACCCTTGACCGTGTCGAGCACGTCGTCGGTGCTCGTTCCGGCCGCGACCAGTTCGGCTGTGCGTCGCAGCATCTGGATCTCGTCGCGGCGCGTCTCCGCTCGGGCGCGGTGCTGGCGTGTGAACGCGACGATCTCGGCGACCACCAGCCCGATGGCCAGGAGGAGCAACGTGGTCCCGAGGTCGTTGGCGTTCTCGATCTTCAGCGATTGGTACGGCTTGGTGAAGAAGAAGTCGTAGGACATCGCCGCGACCACTGCGGTGAGCGCGCCACTGAACCGGGTGCCGGCGGCCGCGCCGAACACGACGACGAGCACGAAGACCAGCACCACGTTGGCGCTGGCGAGGTCGTCGCGGAACGGCACCAGCACGCCGGCCACGAGGAGCGGCCCGAACGCCGCGATCGCGAGTCCGACCGCCCGGGTCATGTCGTCGGGTGCGGGGGTACGTCGTGCCATGACCCCGGTATACGCCGACGCGTCGGCGGATGACATCCACGCGGCGTCAAGGTTCGGGACCTGCGCGTCAAGAAGGCATCAAGGCTCTATCCGGCGCTTCACACGACCGGTACCACTGGGCCCATGGCAGATGTGTGGGTGATCCTGGCAGTCC
>DASUAS010000178.1:0-4314 GCA_035763625.1 Acidimicrobiia bacterium | reverse complement strand
GGTCAAGGAGGAGATCTTCGGTCCGGTCGTCGTCGTCCTCCCGTTCGACGACGACGACGAAGCCGTCGCCATCGCCAACGGCACCGACTACGGCCTCTACGACTACGTGATGACCGAGGACACCGAGCGCGGCTTCCGCCTCGCGGGTCGCCTGCGTTCGGGCAACGTCGGTGTCAACACCGCGCAGCGCAACATGGAGACGCCCTTCGGCGGCTTCAAGATGAGCGGCATCGGTCGCGACGGCGGCGACTTCGGCCTGCACGCGTACACCGAGATGCAGTCGGTGGTGTGGCCGGCATGACGTCCACTCCCGGTCGGCCGGCCATGTTGGAAGGCGTCCGCGTGATCGAGTGCTCGCTCCTCGGGCCCGCCGCCATCACGTCGCACCTGATCGACCTGGGCGCCGAGGTGATCAAGGTCGAGTCACCCGCGGGCGACTACGGCCGCAAGATGACCTGGCCGATCATGGAGGGCACGTCGCTCCTGCACCTCCACGTCAACCGGGGCAAGCAGTCGCTGGTGCTCAACCTCAAGCAGCCCGACGCGATCGCGGTGTTCGAAGACCTCGTGCGCGGCGCCGACGTCGTCGTCGAGGCCATGCGCCCCGGCTTCCTCGCCAAGATGGGCCTCGGCTACGACCGGCTCAAGGAGCTCAACCCCAAGATCGTCATGTGCACGATCTCGGGCTACGGCGCCACCGGCCCGTACCAGAACCTGCCCAGCCACGGCATCGCCTACGACGCGTGGTCGGGCACCATCCAGCCCGTCGTCGACGACGAAGGCTTCTGCCACATCCCCGACCAGGCCAACATCGGCATCACCGCCGGGCCCGCGTTCGGGGCGATCGGCATCCTCGCCGCGCTCCTGCGCGCGGAGAAGACCGGCGAGGGCGCGTGCATGGAGATCGCGCAGTCCGACAGCTCGGCGTACTTCGACTGGTACCGCATCGAGACGTGGAAGGGCTACGACGACTACCCGGACGACGTCGTCACCGGGAATCCGAGCGACGACTACGAGCGTCGTCCGGCGGGCCTCGGTGGGATGTGGGAAGGCGTGCGCTACCAGTACTACGAGTCGTCCGACGGGCACATCCTGTTCATGGCGTCGGAGCAGTCGTTCTGGAAGAACTTCTGCGAGGGCGTCGGTCGCATGGACCTCTTCGAGAAGTGGCCGGGCAAGACCATCGCCGACCACGCCCGCGGCAACAAGGAGCTGCAGGCCGAGCTGCGCGACATCTTCCGCACCCGCACGTCGCAGGAGTGGATCGACTTCGCCGACGAGCACAACACGACCATCGCTCCTGCGAACACCGCGCAGACCGTGCGTCACGACCCGCAGTTCCAGGATCGCTTCGAGTGGACGACGTTCGACGAGGCCGGCGCGGACATGCTGCTCTTCCCGCTGAAGGTCGAAGGTGAGGAGCTGCCGGTGCCGACGAAGGCGCCGGAGTTGGGTGAGCACACCGACCAGGTGCTGCGCGACGTGCTGGGCTACGACGACGCCAAGGTCGCGTCGTTGCGTGATGCCGGCGCCCTCGGCTGAGCCCGTGACCGAACGCCGCGGGCCGCTCGCCGGCGTCCGCGTCCTCGACTTCTCGATCGCGCTGACCGGTCCCTACGCGGTCGCGCTCATGGCCGACCAGGGTGCCGAGGTGGTGAAGGTCGAGCGGCCGGGCATCGGCGACCTCGGACGCTGGGTCGGCGTGTCGGTCAACGGCATGAGCGCGCTGTACTTCACGTGCAACCGCGGGAAGCGCTCGATCGTCCTCGACCTCCACCAGCCGGAGGGCGTCGAGCTCGCGCTCGCGCTCGCGGCGCAGACCGACGTCGTGGTCGAGAACTACCGCCCCGGCGTCATGGAGAACCTCGGACTGGGCTACGAGGCGATACGTGAGCGCAATCCCGACATCGTGTACGCCTCGCTCACCGGGTTCGGTTCGGAAGGGCCGTACCGCGACCGCAGTGCCTACGACACCGTGATCCAGGCCTACGGCGGCTTCGCCGTCAACCAGGCCGCACCGACCGGCGACCGCGTTCCGGTCTTCCTCCGCCAGACCGCGGCCGACAAGGTCACCGCGCTCTACGCGTCGCAAGCCATCACCGCCGCGCTGTTCGCGCGTGCGAGCGGTCAAGGTGGGCAACATGTCGAGCTCTCGATGGCCGACGCGGTGGTCTCGTTCCTGTGGGCCGACTCCGCCGGCAACGAGGTGCTGATGGATGCCGACGGTTCCCTGAACTCGTCGTTCGTGGCCGGCTTCCAGCCCATGCGCTTCGAGGACGGCTGGGGCATCTGCACCCCGACCTCCGACGCCGACTTCCAGGGGATGTGCAAGGCGCTCGACGTCGAGGGGTGGGACGACCCGCGTGTCGCGACGATGACGCAGCGACGCGAGAACCGCGACGTCATGGAACCGATCATGGACATGGTGTACGCGAACGCCGCCAACCTCACGCAGGCTCAGGCCACGAAGCGGTTCGAGGCGCAGCGGGTGCCGTTCGCGATGATCCTCAGCCCGGAGCAGCTCACCCGTGACGAGCACGCGGTCGCGATCGGGCTCTTCGTGGAGGACGACCACCACATCGTCGGGCACACCCGCATGCCGCGGCATCCCACGAGGTTCGGTGGCACGCCGGCCGACCTCACCAACCACTCACCCGGACTCGGCGAGCACACCGACGAGATCCTCGCCGAGCTCGGCCGCGCCGACGACATCCCCCGCCTCCGGGAGTCCGGCGTCGTCGCGTAGCAGGCGATCAAGGTTGCGTCACTGCTACGTGTTAGACACGTACTGCTGACGCAACCTCGCGATCTGGGGGTCAGTCGACGGGGGGTTGCTCGTCGGCCAGGTCGCGGAGCTTGTTCTTGAGGATCTTGTCGAGGGTGCCGGTGGGGAACTCCTCGACGAAGTAGACCGCGCGCGGCACCTTGAACGACGCCAGGTTGTCGGAGCACGTGGTGATGATCTCGCCGGCGACGACGTCGCGGTCGTGGTCACCGGCCGCGGGGATCACGAACGCGACCGCGACCTCGCTCAGGAACTCGTGCTGCTTGCCGACCACGGCAACCGCCTGCACCGCGGGGTGGGCGACGATGAGGTCCTCGACCTCCTTGGCCGACACGTTCTCGCCGCCCACCTTGAGCAGGTCCTTGTCGCGCTCCTGGTAGAAGACGTTGCCGCCCGCGCCCATCTTCACCATGTCGCCGGTCTTGAACCAGCCGTCCTCGAACGCCTTGGCGTTGGCCTCGTCGTTCTCGAAGTACTCGAGGAACAGCTGGATGCCGCGCGTGCCC
The DNA here is from genome assembly GCA_035763625.1 of Acidimicrobiia bacterium. Lineage (GTDB taxonomy): Bacteria > Actinomycetota > Acidimicrobiia > IMCC26256 > DASPTH01 > DASUAS01. Next base: position 1,023 of record DASUAS010000178.1, on the reverse strand, counting down.
CGCATCCACAGCTCGCCGGTCTCGCCCTCCGCGCAGAGCGCGCCGGTGTCCTGGTTCACGACCGCGATCTCGTAGCCGGGGGTGACGTGGCCCATCGACCGCGTCGGCAACTGCTCGGACGACTTGGCGGTGATGCAGTGCGTCACGGTCTCGGTCATGCCGTACGCGGCGTAGACGTCGATCCCGAACATCTTGTCGAGATCGGGCATGATCAGCCCGAAGACGCCGACGCGCAGCGTGTGCTCCTTCGGCTTGTCGGGGCTGCCCAGCGCGCCCATGACGAACGGCATCACCGAGATGTGCGTGACGCCGTGCTCGACCACCATCGGCCAGAAGCGGCTCTGCGACCACTTCGGCATCAGCACGGCCGTGGCGCCGACACCCAGCACGGAGAAGAGGCTCCAGCTCTGCGCGTTCACGTGGAAGAACGGCAGGTAGATCAGGTACGTGTCGTCGGTCGTGATGTCGATGTTGCGGGGGCCGGTGCGGCTGGCCCAGATCGCGTTGGCGTGGGTGTGCACCACCGCCTTCGGCCGGCTGGTGGTGCCCGAGGTGAACATGATCCCGAACGGGAGCATCGGCTCGGGGTCGCGCGGGGTGAAGTCGGCCTCGTCGCCGATCAGCGTGTCGAACGAGTCGAAGCCGTGCGCCGCGTCCGTCGCGCTCGCGGGGTCACCGCTGTTGTCGTCGGTGACCGCGATCCACTTCAATGCCGGGGCCGCGGCGGCAACCATCGCCGCGTACTGCGGCTGGGTGATCGCCGCCACCGCGCCGGTGTGCTCGGCGAAGTAGGTGACCTCGGCGCCGACCGACTTGGTGTTGGTGGTGACCGCGACGGCACCGAGGGTGGCGCAGGCCAGCCACGACAGCACCATCTCGGGGCAGTTCTCGGAGTGCACGAGCACCTTGTCGCCCTTGGCGATGCCTCGCGCCGCGAGGCCGGCGGCGACGCGGCGGACGTCGACCAGCAACTCGGCGTAGGTCCAGCGTCGCGCCTCGCCCTGGCGCGGTGCCCACACCAGC
>DASUAS010000177.1:0-2417 GCA_035763625.1 Acidimicrobiia bacterium | reverse complement strand
CCCGCCGCCTGAGCTCGCCGGACGATTCAGCCCGCGGGGAAGCAGGTGTCGAGGTAGTCGATGCCCTTGCCGTCACACGCGTGCTGCGGAGTCTGGCTCCCGGGGCCGCCGACGACCTCGAGTGACGAACTGTTGCCGATGGTGTGGGCGTCAGGGGCCTGCACGCCACCCGTGAGATCGGGCGACAACGTCGCGAAGCCGCCGATGCCCTGGCCGGGTCCGGTCTGGACCAGCACTGGGCTGCCGTCCTGGTTGAATCCGACGATGGTGTAGTTCACACCTGCGCCTGCCGGCTTGTTGGGGTTGAAGCAGTCGTGGGCGAATGCGGGCCCGGCCAAGCCGAGAACGGTGGCCGTGGCGAGCGCGCCGCCCATGACGAGGTGTCGAAGTCGCACTTTGGTTGGTCTCCTTCTCCCGCCCGCTTCCGCCCGACACGTACGCCCTCCTGGCGGCACGCTACTCAGGCGTCCGGAGCGCGACAAGGTCGCGTGTGCGGTTTCGAAGCTCGTGCGGCGGACGCGACAGCGGTCAGCGGTCAGCGGTCACATTCGACCCGGACTCGCGTGCAAGGGAGGACTGCCCACCTGCCGGCACACCGACCGTGCGCGGCACCTCGGGCGGCATCGCCGATGCCGGCACACTGGCCAACCCGGCCGATCCGGGGGTCTCGGTGTTCCCGGGGAACGGCGGCACGTTCACCACCAGGCACTCCTCCTGCAGGCGAGCTCAGGACGCACAGCTGTAACGCTCCGATTGCGCCCGACGATCTACCCGTCGTCCGGCCCGGTGCACTACCGAGACCTGCCCGCGGGAACTGTTCACGGGCCGGACCCTTTCGTTGGGCGGCCGCCGCGTGTCGTGGGGGCATCAGGGGCGGCCTGAACTGACCCACGACGACGGAACCCCGGGCCCTGGGAGCGGGACCCGGGGAGACGTCGTGCCCGGGGCTCACCGCGCAGTCGCGTACTCCTCGTACCAGTCGAGCGCGGTGGGGTCGACGAGCGAGCTGCGGCTCGCGACGGTGTCGGCCGCGGCCCCGCCGAGGATTCGCTTCACCGGTACCTCCAGCTTCTTGCCCGACAACGTGCGCGGCACCGCGGGCACAGCGAGGATGGCGTCGGGGACGTGGCGGGGTGACAGCTCCGTGCGCAAGCCCTTCACGATCTCGGCGCGCAGTTCGTCGTCGAGGGTGGCGCCGGGCGCGAGCGCGACGAAGAGGATCAGCTCGCCCATGGGCTGGTCGGGGTCGTCGCCCTCGAGGTGCACGACCAGGCTGTCGACCACCTCGGGCAGGCCCTCCACCGTCGCGTAGAAGTCGCTGGTGCCGAGGCGCACGCCGCCGCGGTTGAGCGTGGCGTCGGACCGTCCGGAGATCACGCACGCGCCGTCGTCGGTGAACGTGATCCAGTCGCCGTGGCGCCACACACCCGGGTAGTCGTCGTAGTACGCGTGCCGCAGGTTCTCGCCGGTCGGATCACCCCAGAACGCCACCGGCATCGACGGCATGGGCTCGGTCACGACCAGCTCGCCCTGCACCCCGGGCGGGCACACCGTTCCGTCGGGCGCGTACGCCTCCACTTCGACGCCGAGGAGACGGCAGCTGATCTCGCCGGCGCGGACGGGGAGCAGCGGCACCGCGCCGACGAACGCCGCGCACACGTCGGTGCCGCCACTCACCGACGCGGTCTGCACGTCAGGACCGACCACGTCGCGCACCCAGCGGAAGCCGTCGGGCGGCAGCGGTGCACCGGTGGACCCGATGCTGCGCAGCCGGTGCGGAGGCGGGACCACCCCGGCCTTGCGGCACGCCATGAGGAACGGCGCGCTGACGCCGAACACGTCGACGTCGGTCTCGGACGCGAGCTCCCAGAGCGCGCCGAGGTCGGGAGACGCGGGATCGCCGTCGAAGAGCACGAGGGTCGCGCCGACGAGGAGGCCGGACACGAGGTAGTTCCACATCATCCAGCCGGTGGTGGTGAACCAGAAGAACCGGTCGCCGGCGCCGAGGTCGTGGTGCAGCGCGGTCGTCTTCATGTGCTCGACGGTGATGCCCCCGTGACCGTGGACGATCGCCTTCGGCAGGCCCGTGGTGCCCGAGCTGTAGAGCACGTACAGCGGGTGGTCGAACGGCACCGCCTCGAACTCGGCGGAAGAGGCGGACTCGGCGGCAGAGGCGGACTCGGCGAGCAGCGCGCTCCAGTCGTCGGCACCAGCACCATCATCGGCGCCGAGGTACGGGACGTGCACGGTGTGGCGCAGCGTCGGCAGCGCGGCCTCGATGGCCTCGACGTCGGCGCGCTTGTCGACCACCTTGGGGCCGTAGCGGTAGCCGTCGATCGCGAACAGCACCGTCGGTTCGATCTGCGCGAACCGGTCGACGACCGACCGGGTGCCGAACTCGGGCGCGCACGACGACC
>DASUAS010000176.1:0-2162 GCA_035763625.1 Acidimicrobiia bacterium | reverse complement strand
CGCTCGCGGCGGGGACCGTCGGCGCGATGCGCTTCCGCCTCGTCGGCGTGAAGGACGGCGAGGAGCGCATCGTGGTGGAGCACGTCACCCGCATGGGCGACCACTCGGCGCCCGACTGGCCGCGCCACCCGTCGCCGCTGGGCGGCTACCGGGTGATCGTCGAGGGCATGCCGACGTACACCGTCGACATCGAGATGCACGGGCGCGGCAGCAACATGCGCGGGCTGAGCTTCGCTACGTTCATGCGGCCGCTGAACGCCATCCCCGCGGTGGTCGCCGCCGCGCCCGGGATCGTGTCGGGCCACGACCTGCCGATGGTGGCGGGAGTCATGACCGGAGCGGAGTGGACAGGAGTGATCGCGTGAGCGTGGGTGAGCTCGAGAGCCTCGAGGGGAGAGTGGTCGTCGTCACCGGTGCGACGCGTGGTGTCGGGCTCGGCATCGCCCGCTACCTCGCCGGCCGCGGCGCCCGGTTGGTCGTGTCAGCGCGCGGTGAGGAGGGCCTCGCCGCGTTGTCGGCGGAGCTCGACGACCTTGGCGCGGCGCACGTCGCGCGCGCCGCCGACGCCGGCGACCGCGCCGCGAACTTCGCGCTGGTGGACGCGGCCATCGCGGCGTTCGGCACCGTCGACGGTGCCGTCGCCAACGCGGTGACGTCGAACCCGCCGGTGCCGGTCGAGGAGCTCACCGACGCCGACCTCGACGTCCCGTTCGATGCGTCGGTGAAGGGCACGGTCTGGCTGATGCAGGCGGCGTTCCCCGTGATGAAGGAACAGGGAAGGGGTCGCATCGTGACGTTCGGGTCGAACGCGGCGCTGAACGGGGTCCCGACGTACGCCGCGTACTCGGCCGCGAAGGAGGCCATCCGCGCCATCACGCGCACCGCAGCCGCCGAGTGGGGGCGGTACGGCATCACCGTCAACGCGGTCTGCCCGGTGTCGGTGCGTCACCACACGCCGGGCCTCGACGACGCGGAGTCGCTGGCCCGCTTCGAGCGCAGCTTCGCGAAGCAACCGATCCCGCGCGACGGCCACCTCGAGGAGGACATCGCGCCGGTGGTCGGGTTCCTGCTGTCCGACGCGAGCGCGTACGTCACCGGCCAGACGATGATGGCCGACGGTGGCCGCATCATGCTGCGATGAGCGACGCCGTCCAGGTGCTCGCGCCCGGCGCGTCGGCGTTCGCGACCGCGCTGGCGGTCGAGCTCGAAGGCGCGCCGCTCACCGACTGCGTGGTGGTCGTCTGCGGCGACGAGGGCGCTGCAGTGGTCGAGGAGATCTCCGCGCTCGGCCGCGACGACTGGGACCGGCGCGCCGAGCAGGTGTTGCGCGACGCGCTCGCGGCCTTGCAGGACGCCCACCGCGTCCTCGCCGAGCGTGGCGGCCGCATCGTGCTGGTCGCTCCGACCGCCGGGATCGCAGGCGCGCCGGGGCTGGTGCCGTTCGTGACCGCGACCGAAGGCGTGCGGGCCATGGCGAAGTCCGCCGCGCGGCAGTGGGGCGCGGCCGGCATCGCGGTCAACGCGGTGCTGGTACCGATCGAGCTGCTCGTCCCCGCGACGGTGGGCGCGATGCCCTACCTCTCTCCCCCGGCGCTCGGCGTCACGCCGACGATCGCCGACGTCGCGGTGGCGGTGGCGGCGTTCGCGGATCCGGCGCAGCGGGGTGTCACCGGCGCGACGGTCGTCGTCGACGGCGGATCGGTGATGACTCCGTGAGCGCGGTCGACCTCTCGGGACGCACCGTGGTCGTGACCGGCGGTGCCGCGGGAGTCGGGTGCGGCATCGCGCTCGCGTGCGCCGCGGCCGGCGCGCACGTGGTCGTAGCCAGTCGGCGGGACAACGGCGTCGAGGTCGTCGACGAGATCGTGGGCCGAGGCGGCGACGCGTCGTGGTCGCGGTGCGACGTGTCCGACCGGGAGTCGGTGGCGGCGACGGTCGAGCACGCGCTCGAGCGCACCGGCGCGCTCCACGCGGTCGTGCACAACGCCACCAGCAACCAGTCGAGCGTGCCCCACCGGCTCGAGGACGTGGACGACGACCTCTGGGAGCAGCACTCGTCGGTGTCGTTGCGTGGCGCGTACCACTGCGCGCGTGCCGCGCTCCCCGCGCTCCGGACGACCGGCGGCACGTTGCTGGTCATGACCTCCCCGGCCGGCATCGAA
>DASUAS010000175.1:0-3112 GCA_035763625.1 Acidimicrobiia bacterium | reverse complement strand
ATCGACGAGGTCGCATTCGCCCTGCGCGACCTCGTGGCCGGGTTCACCGGGGTGGTGCTCACCACCGGCGGCACCGGCTTCGGCCCACGGGACCTCACCCCCGAGGGCACGCGGATGGTCGTCGACCGCGAGGCCCCGGGCCTGGCCGAGGCGATGCGCCGGGCCAGCGACACGCCGGGCAAGCCGTTCGGCATGCTGGGGCGCGGGGTGTGCGGCACCGTCGGCACCGCGATCGTCTGCAACCTGCCCGGGTCGAGCAACGGCGCGCTCGAGTGCCTCGACGTGATCCTCCCCGCGCTCCCGCACGCGCTCGACCTGCTGAGCGGCGGCCGGCCCCACTGAGCGGCCTCTCCCGGATCGCTCGCGTCCGCTCGCTCCGTCCTCGGGCGTTGGGACGGGCAGAGCCCGCTCCCGACGCCACCCGACCCAGGAGACACCAATGCGCGCAGCGCTCTACGAAGCCGGCACCACCACGCTCACGATCGGCGACGTCGACATCGACGATCCCGCGCCCGGCCGGGTCCGGGTGCGGGTGCACCACTGCGGCATCTGCCACTCCGACTACACCGCGCTCCACAGCACCTACGGCGCCAGCCCGTCGGTGCTCGGCCACGAGGCTGCGGGCGTGGTCGACGCCGTGGGGGAGGGCGTGACGATGGTCGCACCCGGCGACAAGGTCGTGCTCACGCCGATCGCCCCGTGCGGCCGCTGCTACTGGTGCCAGCGCGACCAGCCCGGATGCTGCGTGAACAACGCGGCGGTGCTCGGCGGCGCGTTCCTCGACGGCTCGACCGGGCTGTCGCGCCGTGGCCAGCAGGTGTACCGCGGCCTTGGAGTCGGCGGCTTCGCCGAGTACGCGATGACCGGCGAGACCGGCGCGGTGAAGGTCCCCGACGACACGCCGCTCGAGACCGCGTGCGTGATCGGCTGCGCGGTCCAGACCGGGGTCGGGGCGGTGCTCAACACGGCCAAGGTCGAGCCCGGCGCGACCGTCCTCGTGCTCGGCCTCGGAGGGATCGGGCTCTCCGCGGTGCAGGGGGCGCGCGCCGCCGGCGCGGCGCAGATCATCGCGAGCGATCCACTCGACTGGCGCCGTGACGCAGCGGCGTCGATGGGCGCCACCACGGTGCTCGACCCGAACGCCGACGACGTGCTCGCCGCCACCCGCGACCTCACCGGTGTGGGCGCCGACTACGCGTTCGAGTGCGCCGGCGTCGCCGCGCTCGCCGCGGTCGGGGTGGAGGCGACCCGCGCCGGGGGCTCCACCGTGCTGGTGGGCGCGCCGCCGCTCGAGGGCAAGCTCGAGCTCGACCCGCTGGTGCTGTTCGGCATCAGCGAGAAGAAGCTCATGGGGTGCTTCCTCGGGAGCTGCAACTCGCTGCGCGACATCCCGCGCATGGTGGCGATGTGGCGCGCCGGCCAACTCGACCTCGAGGCGCTGGTGACCGCCCGTCGTCCCCTCGACGACATCAACGACGCCTTCGCCGACCTCGCCGTCGGCGTCGGCATCCGGACGGTCATCGACCTGGTCTGACTCCTCTGCCTCTCCTCCGTCGCTCGCTCCCGCTCGCTCCGTCCTGCCTCTCCTCCGTCGCTCGCTCCCGCTCGCTCCGGGGCGGGGCTCCCCGAGCGAGCCGGACGTACACTCGGCTCCCCACGTGGTGACCGGTGGACCGGCGTGCCCGCCCCTCATATAATGGGGAGCATTAAAACATCAGCGTGGACGAGCTGATCCGAAGGGACACGGAGCACGCAGTCGTGGCCGCCGACACCGAGCTCATGGACCGGGCGCTGGCCCGGGGCGAGACCGCCCGGCGGCGGAGCGCGCCCAATCCCTGGGTCGGCGCGGTGGTGGTGCACGACGGCGAGGTCGTCGGCCAGGGCGCGACGCAGCCTCCGGGGGGAGCCCACGCCGAGATCGAGGCGCTGCGCGAGGCGGGCGACCGGGCCCGCGGCGGCGCCGTCTACACCACGCTCGAACCGTGCGCCCACCAGGGGCGTACCGCACCGTGCGTCGACGCCCTCGCCGATGCCGGCGTGGCGCGGGTCGTCGTCGCGCTCGAGGATCCCGACCCGCAGGTCGCGGGCACCGGCGTCGCCCGGCTGCGCGAGCTGGGGGTCAGGGTCGACGTCGGCGTCGGCGCCGACGCGGCCGCCCGCTCGCTGGCGCCCTACCTGCTGCACCGCCGTCTCGGGCGGGCGTTCACGGTGGTGAAGACGGCGATGAGCCTCGACGGGCGCATCGCGGCCCGCGACGGGTCGTCGCAGTGGATCACCGGTGCCGCGTCGCGCGCCGACGCCCACCGACTCCGCGCCGAGTCGCAGGCGATCGTGATCGGCGCGGGCACCGCGCTGGCCGACCGACCCCGTCTCACCGTGCGCGACGCCGACGGCCCCGTCCCCGTGCCGCCGCTGCGGGTGCTGCTCGACGCCACCGGCCGCGTCCCCGCCGAGGGCCCGCTCTTCGACCTCGAGCTCGCGCCCACGCTCGTCGTCACCACCGCGGCGACGCCCGACGCCGCGCAGCGCGCCTGGCTGGCCGCGGGCGCCAAGGTGCTCACGGTGCCCGCCGCGGCCGGTGGGACCGGTGTCGACCTCGCCGCGACGCTCGAGGTGCTCGCCGGCCTCGGTGTGCTGCAGGCCCTCGTCGAAGGGGGCGCGGCGCTGAGCGGGTCGTTGCTCGACGCGGGCCTCGCCGATCGCCTCGTCACCTACGTGGCGCCGACCGTGCTCGGACGCGACGGCCGCCCCGCGCTCGACCTCGCCGGTCCCGCCCGCATCGCCGACGCGCCCCGCTGGCGCCTGTTCGACGTCGCTCGGGTGGGCACCGACGTGCGCCTCGAGTACGAGCCGCCCGCGCCCGCCGGTGGGGGTGCCTGATGTTCACCGGCATCGTCGAGGAGCTCGGCACCGTGCGCGCGATCACGCCCAACGCCGGTGGCGCCCGGCTCGAGATCGTGGCCAAGCTCGTGCTCGACGACGCCGAGCTCGGCGCTTCGATCGCGGTCAACGGGTGTTGCCTCACGGTCGTGGAGCTGCTCGACGACGGCTGGGCGGCCGACGCGGTCACCGAGACCCTCGACCGCACCGCGCTCGGCGCATTGGCCCCGGG
>DASUAS010000174.1:0-3451 GCA_035763625.1 Acidimicrobiia bacterium | reverse complement strand
CTCCGTCGCTCGACGCCTCGGCGATCCGAGCGCGTCTGCGCACCGAGCTCCCGCCGCATCTCCTCCCGAGCCGGGTGGTGATGGTGGACGACCTGCCCCTCACGAGAAGTGGGAAGTTGGACCGCGCCGCGCTCCCCGATCCCTTCGCCGCCGGCGAGGAGCGCGACCTCACGGCCCTTGGCGACGCTGACGTGGACGCTCGCCTGGGCGGGACGATCATGGACATCTGGCGGCAGGTCCTGGGTCTCCGCGCGATCGACGTCGACCAGACGTTCTTCGAAGCCGGTGGAGACTCCCTGTCGGCGGTTCGGTTGTACGGGGCGGTCCAACGCCGCTTCGGCGTCGTCCTGCCGAGCGGGACGATCGATCAAGGCTTCACCGTGGTGCGATTCGCCGAGGCGGTACGGGACGCGTTGAGTCGGGCCGCACCGCCGCTGCTCACGGAGCTGACGACTGCCGCCGGGCCCTTGGTCGTCCTGGTTGCGCCTGGCCACGGTGAGCTCGACTCCTATCGCTGGCTCGTACCCGCGTTGGGTTCCGGCTTCCACATCGTCGGCATCCGCGAACCTGGGCACTACGGCACCGAGCCGCGACCTCGGACGTATCGAGAGGTCTCGGTGACATGCCTCCGCGCACTGCGAGAAGCGGGGCTGGCGAAGCCGGCCGTGATCATCGGAGCGAGCTCGGGAGGTGTGCTCGCGCACCAGCTCGCTTGCGATGTGAGCCGCGAGGGTCACGTCCCCGAGCTCGTCGTCCTCCTCGACGCACCCGAAACGGGTGTCCCCCACGACGGCGACGCCGCACCGACCTGGACCGAGCGCCGTCGCACGGTGGCTCGCCGCGGAAGAAATGCGGTGGCGCTGACCCGCCTCCACGGGGGGAGGGCAGCGGCTCTGACCCGCATGCACGGGGAATGGACGTGGTACCGCCTGCGCAAGCGGCCGGCTCCGCAAGAGTTGGCGTCGGCGATGACGGTCCGTACCAACGAGCGTCGCGTGCGCGAGGCAGCGCCTCCGTTCTTCGAGGGTCGGATGCTCTACGTGCAGGCCGTCGACGATGATGGTCAGACGGTCACGGAGGGTGCGCCCGACTTCTGGCGAACTCGCGCGAAGCGGATCTCGGTCGCCCGCGCTCGCGGGTCGCACACCGGACCTGAGTCGTACCTCTCGCAGGCGAACGTGAAGGTCACGGCTGACGCCATCCTGCGCGAGCTCAGTGATGAGCCTCTTCGATGATCCGTCTCTCGCTGCATCGAGGGATCGAGTCGTCTCGAGACGCGCGGCATCGGTGGCTGCGCGAACGCCTCGGCGAAGCACTGGGCGTGCCTGGTCGTAGCGTGCGCCTGCAATTCGACGAGCGCGGAGCGCCCGTCAGCGCGCTCGGGGACTACGACTTGAGCCTCAGCCACCACGGTCAGTGGATCGCCGCGGTCTTCTCCGACGAGGCACCGGTGGGCATCGATGTGCTCACCGTGCCCGATGACGCCGACTTCGTCGCTGATACCGCGCTCGTGCTGTCACCCGCGGAGATCGCCCACGTGATGAGCGCGGACCGCTCGAGCCAAGGAGCGGTCTTCGCGACGTGCTGGACGCGCAAGGAGGCGTACGCCAAGCTGCTGCGGACCGGGCTGACCGGAGACCTCCGGACGATCACGTTGACCCCGGAGCAGTCGGGCGGCGAGCCGGCGGCGTTCTCGTCCGCGCGGCTGTGCGACTGCATGCTCACGGTCGCGGTGTCGAGAGATCACCAGTCGCGCTCCCGACGGCAGGCGCCATCGCCGTTCGTCGGGCTCGGCGTTCAGAACAGCTCGATGTCGCCCATCCCGAGGCCCCACCGCCCCAGAGAAGGGACCGGACCCCCATCGACCAGTCGGCACACGAGCACCGGACCGATGCGGGGCACCCGGACGAAGGGATCGATGGTGAACGGCGCGGCGTCGATGCGGATGACGTAGTCGGCGCCGGCGGTCGCCGCGACCCGGCGGGTAAGGCGCCGGAGCTGTCGATGGTCGGCGACCGGCGCAATGGCGTCGCACAGCACGGCCTCGGCCGCGCGGCCACGCCGGCGCCGGCGGAAGATCGCCATGCCTCGGGCGACGTGATCATGATCGAGCATGACGACGCGGTAGCCGAGCATCTTGTTCCCATACCGCCAGCGGAGGAACTCACGGCTCCGGCGCGTGGACAGCGTCGACTCATGCGGCTGGCTCGCGAACAGATCGTCGAGCTCCGGCGAGGAGAACACGTCGTCAGGTGCCTCGCCCGAGGCCGTCGGCACTGGAGCGCGCTCGGCGGCGGCGCGGGCGGAGGCGACGACGAACGGGAACCGCCAGCTCGTCGGCATGACCGCGACCGGGAGACGGCCCACCTCGCTCCACCCCATCTTCAGGTAGCCGGGGAGGCTCTTCTCGTTGGGGGTGTTGAAGATCATCTCCACGCCGAGGTCCGGGAGCTCCCCGATGGCGGTCTGGGTGAGCAACGTGAAGATCCCGCGGCCCTGGTAGTCGGGATCGGTGGCGGTGTCGACCGCGCGCACGGCGCGCACGACCCGGTCGCCGCCGGCCGTGAACTCCCAGCGAAGGAAGGCCCGGAATCCGGCGATGCGCTCACCGTCGAGCGCCAGCCACATGGGCGAGTCGCCGAACGGGTTCTGCAGGTGCTTCCACTCGAGGAACTCGGTGGAGTCGTCGGTCCAGCCCAGGGCGCGCCGGGCAAGGGCGAGCACGCCCGGCAAGTCCGACGCGTCGGCCCGGCGAATGGTCAGGTCGTCGCCCACCTCGAGCTCACCTCCCCATCACGTCGCTCATCGCGGGAGCACGCAGCTTCGCGCGGGTTGGAGTGGCTGCCGGTCAGGAAGACGACGACGCCATGGGCGCGACCCTCGCGCACCGGGCCGCCGCCAGCGCGCCGATCGCGGCGACGAGCGGCGCGAGCTCGGGCGCGACCACCACGCCGACCACCCCGATGGTGAGAAGCAGGGCGAGCTCGCGCGCACGCCTTCGGGGGTCGAAGCGCCAGAGGTGAATGGCGAACGCGGCGATGACGACCGTCGTCTCCAGCAGGGAGGCGGTCACGACGCCAAGGTCGCGGGCGATGCTGCCGCTCGCCAACGTGGCCGCCACCCCGCCGGCGATCGTGGCCGCGGCGAGCGCGTCGACCACGAGACGGACTGGTCGTGCTCTCACGCGCGAGAGCGCTCGGCTCGGCCACGGCGCCGCGCCGGAGCACGCCGCCACCACCAACGAGGCCACCATGACCGCCACGAACACCACCGCGCCGACGCGACCGCTGATTCCCCACAGTCGCGCCGCGGCCGCGCCCGCGGCGGCCGCGACCACCATGGCCACCATCGGCACCGGGAGCACGACGGGGAACGCGGCCAGCGGAATCGTCACGACCAGGGCGATCATCGGTGGGCACCAGCGCGCGCACCTCGTCGTCGGTCGGCGATC